>CAYHRC010000070.1:0-10493 GCA_964358565.1 uncultured Sphingobacterium sp.
CTTTAAAATCTTTTGCCAGATAAAGAAAATCTGCATGGCGTAAACGAGAATCCAATGACCTGTCTGTCAGGTCCATGTATTTCTCATAGTATTGCAAGGCCTGCTTAATACGGTTATCATATTCCGCTTTCGAGGTCCATGCCCATTCAAAATAGGTTTCGGCTAATTCACGATAAGCAGGACCGTAATTTGGATCCAAAGCTATAACACTATTGAACTCTGTGTTAGCCTCAGGAAATGCTTTAGACATTTTATTGATCTTTCCTAATTCAACCTTAGATCTTAAAAAAGTCTTATCCAGTTCAAAAGCACTTCTGTATGCACTAAATGCTTCACTGTTTTTAAGCTGTGAACGATATGCATCACCTAACACCAGGTATAACTGAGCATCCTTACCATTTAAGGTTTTAGCTTTCTCAAGATGAACCAGACCTTCGGTTATCATCGGAGTTGGAGCATTTACGTAAGCCCTTCCAATATAAAGGTCTGTTACATAATCTTTCTTCTTGGTCAAAGAAAGAGCTTTGTCAAAATTTGCCTTTGGGCTAGACTTTCGTGCAAGATCTACAGCGCCTAATCCTACATAATTCAAAGCATATTCCGCATTTGCGGCAATGCCTTTATCAAATGCAGCCTTTGCTGAATCTATATAATCAGGCCTGATGTAAATAGGACCAGTTGTAAGGTAAAGATCACCCAGATAGAAAAAGTTTTCAGCGTTCGTTGCCTGAGAACTTGTTAACGTTTTTAAAATCGCTTTCCCTTTTTGATACTGCTCTGCATCAATGGCTTTCCGGGCATCAGCTAAGCTCTGTCCGAAAACAAAGGAAACTGCCAACATCAAACCCAGGGTTATCTTAATTGCCTTGTTCATCATGTTCATTTAATTTAATTTACTTTACTATATTAATTTCGCGGGAAGGGATACTGTCCGGTAAAAGTCCCGATTTTAGTACAATCCTTTGTCCACGTTCTCCTGCTATAAAAGATGCAAAACCTGTGCCCAAACCAGCACCACCTTCACAATTTACTATATACAGAGACCTTGTCAGCGGATATAGTCCTAAGGCTATATCATTTTGATCGGGTTTATAATAGGCATCCGAACCCGGCTTTCCTTCCAGGTTCTTAACTCCCAATATTTTCAAATCTCCCACCGTTTTCTCCAGATCAACAGGTGGCTGAACCATCCAATTGACTCCTACAACACCTATAGATCCCGGGTTAGTATACACATATTTAATAACATCAGCATTCGACTTTAATGCATAAATACCCTTTGTTGGAAGTTCTTTAACGCCTGCAAGTTCCTTAAAGTATCTTACTGTACTTGAATTTGCATTATCAAACACCAGGCTTGAGATCGCTGAGCTTTCGCCTTTCAGTATCTTAATAACGTCTGCAACTGTTACTGTTGTATCAGCTGAGGAACGATGTGTGATAAGCGCAATTCCGTCAATAGCAAATCGATTTGTCCGCACTGTAATATTCCTGCTTTCAAAATGTTTAATCTCTGCAGAACTTAAAGTTCGTGATAAAATGGCAACCTGAATGCTATCATCTAAGAACAAGTTTACTAATTCATTCTCAGATTTCATAACCAGATCAAGTTTAGCTTTCGTATATGTGCTTTCGAAAAGATATGCCTGATCTTCGATTATAGGAGCCAGGGACTCATCTACAAGTATCTGTTCCCTTCCGCTTGTATACGATTGGGGCTCAGACTTATTATTCTGACAAGAAGCAACAATCACTAAAACAAACAGAAACAAATACAATACTGCCTTATTCTTCATAATAATTTTAAGAACGAAGTAATCGAACAAACCTGAAAAATGAATACACAATCAAAAGCACACCAAATGCTATCCGGTAAGCAGGTGATAAATGCATTGGAAAATCTTTCCAGAAAATGATCACAAGACCGAGAACAAAATACAGGGCAAACATGCCCAGGCCTAAAATAAACAGAAACCGCTTTGTGGGCGATTTCTGAATTTTTTCTTCTTTATTTATTAAAGACATTTATTAAAATTATTGTCCTGCCAGCTGGAAAAATATCGGCATTGTATAAGCTACCCGAACCGGACGGCCGTTTTGTATACCTGGTTTCCATGCCGGCGCCGCTTTCATAACGCGTACCGCCTCTTCATCACAACCACCACCAATTCCACGAAGCACTTTAATATCTGTCAGCTGACCGTTTTTTTCTACTACAAAGCTCATAATTACGCGGCCTGTAATGTTATTTTCGCGCGCCATTGGCGGATATTTGAGGCTTTTTTGCAGATACTTTCCCCATCCAGCCATACCGCCCGGAGGATCAGGAAGAACCTCAACGCTGGCAAAATCCTTTATACTGTTATCCTCAACTACAGCTGCTTCTTTTGGAGCCTCACCAACCGGTTCATCAATTTTGATTTCGGCATTTGGGTCACCTTCAATGGTCTTCTGTCCCGGATCAGCAACCTTAAGCTCTTCAACTGTAGGAGGTTCTTCGTCTCTAACCTGTTCTGCCGGAACAACAACAGGTGGAGGAAATTTCACCTGGTCAATTTTTGGCTTAGGAGGCTCAGGAGGAGGAGGAGGAAGTTCTTCCTTATTTATCGGTGGAGGGGGTGCTAAAACCACCTCAGTTATTTTTTCCTTTTCAGCCTCTGGCAAAATTCCGGAAACATAACGAATGATAAGCGGTAAGGACACCAACGCTATAAAGAGCAGAGAGCCGATAATCACCGCTCGGGAAGTGGTCTTATCATTGCGCTGCCTCAACTCATACGCACCGTAGCTTTTATTTCTACCGGCGAATACAATATCAAGCCATTGCGTGTTAAATAAATCTATTTTTGACCCTAACATATCATATTCTTTAGAGGGTTAATATTATTTTAATTATTATTTATAAAGACCGTCACGCTTTAATAAAGCAATATCAGGATCTGAAATTTCAACTATAGCATATCTGTCGATATTAGAAACTTTCATTTCATCCAGTATATCAACAAAATTCCTATAATTTGACTGAGCACTTGGTTTGATCAGCACGATCAATCCCTTACTTGGATCACCAGTAGCAGCTATTACCTTTTTAGAGTTTTCAATTAAGGCCTTCCTTATTCCGTTTCTGCCGAAGTTATCAACCTGAGGAGGAGTTAAAGGATTGTCAACCTGGCCCATATACCACTCCAGGCGATTATTGGCTCCTAAGAGTATAGTCATTGTCCTGTTATCAGCAATTTTTAATTCCTGCTGATCTGTTTTTTCCTTATCAGGCATAGCTAAATCCATTGCCTGTGGTTTTGCCAGCGTAGTGGTTAGCATAAAGAAAGTGATTAGCAGGAACGCTAAATCCACCATTGCGGTTAGATCCACACGGGTAGATTGCTTTTTACTTCTTACTTTCCCGCCTTTATGTTTACCCCCGCCGGAGGTATCTAATTCTGCCATTGCGTCTTAAATTTAATTATACGAATTACTTATCTTCAGCTCTCAATGAAGTGATCAAACTGAATTTATTAATATTCTGATCCTGAAGAATATTTAATATCTTCTTTATAGAAGTATATTCCTCTTTGGAATCCCCTTTAATACTGACACGCATATCTACGTTATCAAGCTCCTTTACGGCATAACGGGCGGATATTATCCAGTTATGTAACTCTGAAGGAAGTGCACCTACTGAATCAGTTGGGATACCTGGCTGAAGACCGGCTTTATTCCGATCATCGCCTTTCATCATAATGATCTGTTTTAAATTACCGATTGGAACTCCAAAACTTTCCATAAGTGAAAATCTTTTCTTCTCTTCATCAGTAAACTGTACCTGGTATTTCTCACCCATTAATTCCAGGGTGCGGACGCGTATTGGTTGTCCTGGCACTCCAAAAAACACTTTTTTCTGTCCTACCGTAAGGGTTGCAATATCTAAATCAGGCAACTTGAATTTAACGGTTGAAGCCGGTGTATCTACAGGAAGTGCTTCTGGCTGACGGGCTGTTGCTGTGAGTATAAAAAATGTAAGCAACAAAAACGCCACGTCGCACATTGCTGTCATGTCGATAGCGGTACTTTTTCTGGCAACTTTAATTCTCGGCATTGCTTATTTTTAAATTAATATCGAATTAGTATAGAGATGAAAATATTCCGGGTTTTCCATAAAACCCGGAATATTTTTTTTTCGAAACCTATTATTTATGTGTACTTGCGTAAGTCTGTACAATTGAGAAACCCGCCTCATCAATAGCGTAAGTCAGTTTATCAATTTTAGAAGTAAAGATGTTGTACATCACGATCGCTAAGGCTGAAGTTGAAATACCAGTTGCAGTATTGATTAGAGCTTCAGAAATACCATTCGCCAATGCTGCCTGATCCGGAGAACCTGCAGTAGATAAGGCCGCAAAAGCTTTGATCATACCAGTTACCGTACCTAAAAGGCCCATCAATGTACCAATAGAAACCAAAGTTGCAATTACTGTGAGGTTTTGTTCAAGCATAGGCATCTCTAAAGCAGTTGCTTCTTCAATGTCTTTTTGAATAGCCAAACATTTCTGCTCAGTATCCATTTTAGGCTCAACTTCCATCTCCTTGTATTTTCTTAATCCTGATTTTATCACATTTGCAACGGAACCTTCTTGTTTATCACACTCAGCAATAGCTGAATCTACATTTCCAGAACCAATAAACACCTGTACTCTCTTAACAAATGCATCAATATTTCCTTTACCTGTTGCCTTACTTATAACAAAGAAACGTTCGAAAGAGAATACGATTACCATTAAGAATAATCCCATTAATACAGGAACCACATATCCGCCTTTGTAAACCATACCGAAGTAATTACCTGGCAGTGGATGGCCATTTGCCGGGTCTCCCCCCTCAAAGTTCGCTGGATCGCCCATTACGAATTTCCATAAAAGTATTCCGACAAGAATACACAGCACAATAGATAGACTTGCAAAAATGCTTGAACCAGAGCTCTCTTTCTTCGCTGTTGTTGGTTTTGGTGCGTTCGCCATTTTTTTAGAATTTTAGTTTTTAGTTATTGATTAAATATTGAGTTAATTGATTTTTGTGTTGGGTATTATTTTTAAGTGCTATAGGTCAATTATATACAAATTCTGTTTCCCGTTTTAACGGATAACAAAAATATAGTTTTCGACTTAATAAAAAATTATTTGTGAATTTATTAATTCTATTATTCTATCCTGTTAAAGCCATCCCTAGAATTAAGCAAAGAATTTTGCTTTTCTAAAAGATAATTGCCCCGGTACGGGGCAATCATTTTACAATTAACACTATTTTTTTTTGTAAATGCAAATTTACAAGAGAATTTTTAAAAATTAAACGAGAACACTTTCCCTGGGTGCAGCGTTAAGTATCTCATTACTAGATAATTGAGAATATTGTTTAAAATTTGATACAAAAGCACGGGCAAGGGCTGATGCTTTTTGATCATATGCATATTTATTAGCCCAGGTATTACGGGGATTTAAGACTTCAGAAGGTACATTCGGACAAGTAAGAGGCATAGCCAGTCCGAAGATATGATGCTCCTGATATTCAACCTCATCCAGGTCACCTTTAAGTGCAGCACTTATCATCGCACGCGTGTAAGCAAGTTTCATCCTCTTTCCGGTTCCATAAGATCCTCCGGACCAGCCCGTATTGATCAGCCATACATTAGCTCCGCTGCGATCAAGGTTTTGGCCAAGAAGCTCTGCATACTGAGCAGGATGTAATGGTAAAAAAGCCTTCCCAAAGCAGGCAGAGAAGGTTGTTTGTGGTTCTGTGACCCCTGCTTCCGTTCCTGCAACTTTAGCAGTATAACCTGAAATGAAATGATACATAGCCTGGGCGCGGTTCAGTTTGGAGATTGGCGGCAATACTCCAAATGCATCAGCGGCGAGAAAGAATATGTTCTTTGGCTGTGAAGCAACCGATGGCTGAAGGGCATTTTCAATGAAATCAATTGGATAAGCAACCCGGGTATTTTCAGTTTTTTCAATATTACTAAAGTCTACTTTCCTGCTATCCTTATAAAAATTAATATTTTCAAGTAAAGCCCCATATTTGATGGCGTGAAAGATCTGAGGCTCATTTTCCGCGCTTAAATCTATACATTTAGCAT
Source organism: uncultured Sphingobacterium sp. (assembly GCA_964358565.1). Taxonomy (GTDB): domain Bacteria; phylum Bacteroidota; class Bacteroidia; order Sphingobacteriales; family Sphingobacteriaceae; genus Daejeonella. The sequence continues at coordinate 6,128 of CAYHRC010000070.1, forward strand.
AACAGCCTCCTTCGAAGTTAAATACAGTCTTCCTGCACCAGCCATGCTCATCATCGCCAATTAACCTTCTTTCCGGATCTGCGGAAAGCGTAGTCTTTCCGGTACCGGATAAGCCAAAGAAAATTGCTGTATCTCCTTCTTTACCAACATTTGCTGAACAATGCATGGGAAGGACTTTATGCTCTTTGGGTAATAGAAAGTTGAGAACCGAAAACATCCCCTTTTTTATCTCACCGGTATAGCCGGTTCCACCAATTAGTATGACCTTCCGGCTAAAATTAATTATGCAAAAGTTATGTTGTCTGGTGCCATCTTGTTCGGCATTTGCCTGAAAACCCGGTGCAGAAATAATGGTCCATTCGGGTTGAACCCCGGGAACTGCCATATCCGGGCGCAGAAATAAATTTTTAGCAAAAAGATTTTGATAGGCAGTTTCTGTAACTACCCGGATGTTAATTCTGAATTCAGGGCTGGCACATGCATAGGCATCCCTCACATAGATCTCCTTTTCGGACAGGTATTGGGTTATCTTATTAAATAATGCATCAAATTTTAATGCGCTGAACTTGATATTAACTTCGCCCCACCAAACGGCGTTTTCTGTAATTTCATCGCATACTATAAATCTGTCTTTTGGGGAACGTCCTGTGAATTCACCTGTATCTGCTGCAAAAGCGCCGGTATCAGTAAGAAAACCTTCTCCGTTATATACTGCCTTTTCAATCAGTTCAGCTGTAGATAACTGATAAAAAACTGATTTTGTATGAGATAGGTTGAGATACAGGAGATCTGAATCCAGGATTGAAATCTTATTCATGTCCATTATTTATAATCGGCTTTTGTACAAAAGAATGTATTAAATCTTTAATTCAAAAATAAAACTAACTCAAAATCAGCTAAATGTATTTAGAACACTAAGATATAACCCCCTAAATTTCAATGGAATAAATAACAGAATCCAGTGCGAATCAGCCGCCGATTTTTTTTACTTTAAACCCATCTGCCTGAAGCAAAAGCATTATCTTCTCACGAAAATCGCCCTGAATAAGTATTTCACCATTTTTTGTAGAACCACCAACACCGCACTTTTGTTTAATCTTCTTTCCGAGGATTTCAAGATCATCATCAGTACCCTTAAAACCAGTGATAAGAGTCACTGCTTTACCGCCCCGCTGCTTCTTATCTAACTGAACACGCAGATCCTGTAAAGCCGGTTCAGGAGTATGTACAGCTTCGTTTTCAAGATTGTATTCGAAATCAGGATTAGTTGAGTATACGACCCCTGATAAGCCCTTATTTTTTTTAGACATATGCTTAATTTAGAACAGATAAAGAGAGCGGCTTAATCCCGATATTTAACTCGGTCCCCATTTGTACTGGCTCCCCGTCAAGATGTATAGCACCGTCAAACTCCCTTATAATTCGAATTTTTTTTGACCCTATAATTTCAACATATTTTGATTTATGCGTGCTTTTACTGAACATCCGGTATCCCATAACAGGGAATTGATATAAAGGAAAGGGTTTTATGACACAAGTATCAAGAACGCCGTCTTTCAATGATGCAAAAGGAGCTATATAGGCATTATTTCCAAACTGTGAAGAATTAGCAATACTTATCATAAAAGCATCGCGTTCGTAAATGGTGCCATCAATCTCCAGATGGTAATGCTGAAACCGGTATTTGGATATTTCAGTTAATGTGGTCTTCACATACCCCCACAGCCCCCGCTTAATATTTTCCGCAAAAATGGCGCTGATATGAGCGTCAAACCCGATACCGGCAATATTAAAAAACTTCCTGTCATTAAAAGTACCGGTATCAATACGATTGATCCGAAGTTCATTTAACCTCATTATCGCCAGTTTATCGTTCAAGGGAATATTTAATGAACGGGCCAGACCATTCCCTGATCCGTAAGGAATAATACCAAAGATCTTGTCTGTGCCTTCCACGACAGTGGCGATTTCATTGATTGTTCCATCGCCACCCACGGCAATAACAATATCCACATCGCTGTTCAGGACACTCCTGGCAATTTCAAATGCGTGACCGGGCCTTTCGGTATATATAAATTCAGCATTGAATATGTCCCTGTTAAGGAATCTCAAAGCCATTTCCGGAAACTTTAATTTGGCTTTACCTCCCGATATGGGATTAATAATGAATAGAATATTTTTTTTCAATACGTTAATTCAGGATTAAGGCAAAAATACTTTTAAATTTTTTAGAACTTAAAAATTATCATACTTTTGCAATGCAAAAAAGTGGATCGATTTGCGTTGATTGCAACCACGTAAAAAAAAGTGCTAAAACATTCTGCCGATTTTTACCTGCTCAATCCCAATCCGTGTACTTTCCTGCATTAAATAATAATTGATCTATTTTTTTAAATTTAATTAAAACTCTATGCCTTATTTATTTACTTCAGAGTCTGTTTCAGAAGGACATCCGGACAAAGTGGCTGATCAGATCTCCGATGCATTAATCGATAATTTTTTAGCCTGGGATGCGGATTCAAAGGTCGCGTGTGAAACTTTAGTTACCACAGGACTTGTTGTTTTAGCCGGCGAGGTTAAATCGCAAACCTATTTAGATGTACAGAAAATTGCCCGGGATGTAATACGGAAAATTGGATATACCAAATCTGAATATATGTTTGAAGCTGATTCATGTGGTGTAATATCTACCATACATGAGCAGTCTGCAGATATCAATCAGGGAGTTGACCGTGTTAAGAAACAGGATCAGGGTGCAGGTGATCAGGGGATGATGTTTGGATATGCAACCAGTGAAACTGACAATTACATGCCATTGGCTTTAGACCTGGCTCATAAGATATTAACCGAACTGGCAGCATTACGCCGCGAAAATTCATCTATTAACTATCTTCGTCCGGATGCTAAATCACAGGTAACGATCGAATATAGTGATGATCACAGACCAATTCGTATCGATGCGATCGTTGTATCAACTCAGCATGATGATTTCGATACAGAAGAAAATATGCAGAAAAAGATCCAAAAGGATATTATTTCAATATTAATTCCAAGAATTAAATCGCAGCTTAAGCCGGAGCTTCAGGCTTTATTCACTGATGCTATTAAATATCATATTAACCCAACCGGAAAATTCGTTATCGGCGGACCTCATGGTGATACAGGCTTAACCGGCCGTAAAATCATTGTAGACACCTATGGTGGAAAAGGAGCTCATGGAGGCGGTGCATTTTCTGGCAAGGACCCTTCAAAGGTTGATCGTTCAGCTGCATATGCAACCCGTCATATTGCAAAAAACCTTGTTGCTGCAGGAGTTTGTAATGAGATTTTGGTACAGGTATCCTATGCTATCGGCGTAAAGGATCCAATGGGGATTTTTGTAGATACCTATGGTACTTCTAAGGTTGACTTTACAGATGGCGAGATCGCTGAAAAACTCTCATCCATTTTCGATATGACACCTTACGGAATCGAAACCCGCTTAAAGCTTCGCAACCCGATATATTCTGAAACTGCAGCTTACGGGCATATGGGACGCAACAACGAAATTGTCTCTAAGAAATTTACAGGCACAAACGGAGATACAAAAACCGTTGAGGTAGAATTATTTACCTGGGAAAAATTGGATTATGTGGATAAGGTTAAAGCCGCTTTCAAGACCGCTTAAGTAATTAATTTATAGATCATGGCCTTCTTTCCAATTCGGAAAGAAGGCTTTTTTGTTTAACATTGTATTAATGAAAGATAATACCAACAACCCATGGGTAACTGTTTCTTATACAGCTGTTTATGAAAACAATTGGATCAGTTTAACTGAGCATCAGGTAATAAATCCGGCAGGAGGTGAAGGAATCTATGGCACGGTGCACTTTAAAAACCTGGCTATAGGCATCCTGGTATTAGATGAAGAGGATAATACCTGGCTTGTTGGTCAGTACCGCTATCCCCTAAATCAATATAGCTGGGAAATTCCGGAAGGCGGCGGTCCTCTGGACACGGATCCACTTGAATCTGCAAAACGGGAATTGCTGGAAGAAACTGGAATTACGGCAAATTCCTGGACAGAGATCCAGCGCATGCACCTCTCTAATTCTGTAAGTAATGAGTTATCGATTATTTATCTCGCCACTAACCTAACGTACGGTGAACCCTGTCCAGAAGAGACCGAGCAGCTAGCCCTCCGGAAATTGCCTTTTGATGAAGCATTTGAGATGGTGATGAGCGGAGAAATAACGGATTCTTTAAGTGTTGCCGCGATATTAAAAGTAAAAATCCTGAAATTTACTCATTGAACTACATGGTTAAAATCCTTAATGCTGTATAATGATCTGTTTCCTGGAAACCTCTTTTCCTTTACTGATGTGTA
>CAYHRC010000071.1:0-10435 GCA_964358565.1 uncultured Sphingobacterium sp.
AGAACTGCTTTGTGCTCAGTAACACAAGTAATGATATGATTGCCTTTTTCCTTATACATTTCGAAAACACCCTTAATCGCAAGGTTATCTGATTCTGTTGCTCCTGATGTGAATATAATTTCTTTCTCATTAGCTCCGATCAGCTGTGCAACCTGCTCACGTGCATAATCAACAGCTTCTTCAGCAACCCAGCCAAAAGCGTGATTTCGACTTGCTGCATTACCGAATTTAGCATTAAAATAAGGAAGCATTGCATCCAGTACTCTTGGATCCATTGGAGTGGTAGCGTTGTTATCTAAGTATATCGGCAAATTCATGGTCAATATTTAAGTCCTCAATTATAATTAATACAAAGATCGCAATAATTTTTGCAGAAATTATCAGGTAGGGCTATGTGTATAGAGATAAAATAGTCATTTTTATGCCATAAAAATGGAATTTATGGATAAAATTGAACACATCGGTATTGCTGTTAAAAATCTGCAGAATTCCAGCCTTTTGTATGAACGTCTGCTGGCGTGCAAAAGTTATAAGAAAGAAGAAGTTGAAAGCGAGCATGTAATTACCGAATTTTTTAAAGTAGGAGAGAGCAAAATTGAATTACTTCAGGCTACATCTTCTGACAGTCCGGTCGCAGCTTTTATTGAAAAACGGGGCGAAGGAATCCATCATATTGCTTTTGCTGTTGATAATATACTGGATGAAATGGCACGATTAAAGAAAGAGGGTTTTCAATTATTAAATGAAAGTCCGAAAAGAGGGGCCGACAATAAACTGGTTTGCTTCATTCATCCAAAATCTGCAAATGGGGTACTTATTGAACTGTGCCAGGATATTTAGTGCCTGAAAGACATGTCTGTGCTGAAAATCATTAAGGATAATTAATACTTGTTAATATAAATCACAATTTACTTTTTAGTAATTGTATTTTATTCTATATTTGCACCTCTTAAAAAGTATTGAAGATGAAAGCTGAATTGCATCCCAAAAATTATAGATTAGTCGTGTTTAAAGACATGTCTAACGAATATTCTTTCTTAACAAAATCATGTATTGATACAAAAGAAAGCATCAAATGGGAAGATGGAAACGAATATCCTCTTGTAAAATTAGAGATATCACACACATCACACCCTTTTTACACTGGTAAAATGAAACTGGTAGATACAGCTGGTCGTATCGATAAATTCCGTTCCCGTTACGAAAAGAAATAACTTAAATTAACATATTGTTTAAAAGTCCCGGTCCATAAGGTCGGGACTTTTTTTATTTTTGTTCAATGAGTATTATACTTTTTGATGATCCACTTCGGGTTAATTTATTGCCATTATGTTTTACAAGACCTGTATCTGAAATCAGGATAGGGATTTTAACTATTGCCGAAAAGTGGAATCGCCATCTTAAGACTGAGGTATCTTATCTTACAGAAGAGTATTTACAGGAAAAATTCCCTCTTGTACTCAGTGACCAGAATCTTTTTATTAACTCATCGGTTTGTCCTGATAATGACTTATTAGGATCCATTACAGGGCTATCTGAGGGAGAGGCATTACTTTCCGGTAAGATCATTATCGCCATAAGGTTAAACGGGACTGCAGCAAAAGAATTTAACATTGAAAGTTCTGATCATTATCGCAAGGTTGAATTCGACAAGCCTTTTTTGAAAATCTGTTTTCCCGAAGACATCTTCACCAACAATGATGCAGAGATAAGGAAAGATTATAAACTTCTTACCCAGGGCCGCACCTCCCAGAAACTCAGCAGCACAAACACGATAATTGGTGATGAAATCTTTATTGAAGAAGGTGTGGATGCCGAATGTTCTACTTTTAACAGCAGGCAGGGACCCATATATCTGGGCAAAAACTCCCAGGTATGGGAAGGCTGCCATATTCGCGGATCCTTTGCTTTATGCAATGATGCCCTATTAAAAATGGGTGCCAAGATTTATAGTAGTTGTACTATTGGACCGAATTGTAAAGTAGGGGGTGAGGTAAATAATTCAGTTATTTTCGGCAATTCATCTAAAGGTCATGAGGGTTTTCTCGGAAATTCAGTCTTAGGTGAATGGTGTAACATAGGTGCCGATACAAATAATTCGAATATGAAGAACAATTATGCGGATGTCAGGTTATGGGATTATCCCAATAAGAGTTTCCGAAGAACAGGTCTTCAATTCTGTGGTTTAATCATGGCAGATCATGCTAAATGTGGTATTAATACCATGTTTAATACAGGGACTGTTGTGGGTGTGAGTGCGAATATTTTTGGATCGGGATTTCCACGAAACTTTGTTCCTGACTTTGCATGGGGCGGAAATCATGGCTTTGAAGTTTATTCGCTTGAAAAAATGTTTGAAACTGCTGAAAAGGTATTTGAACGAAGGAATCAAAGCTTTACAGATATAGAAAAGAGAATTTTAATCAGGGTTTTTGAACTTACCGAAAGGTACAGAAATACCCCTAAAACTAGTTAATCATGAGAAAAAAAATTGTTGCAGGCAACTGGAAAATGAATATAGATTATAATGAGGGTATTCTTCTTTTTTCCGAAATATTAAATAAGGTGCAAAATGAAGTGATAGGAAAACAAGAAGTTGTTGTTTGTCCCCCGTTTATTCATTTAAGCAGTTTGAGCCAGCTGTGTAAGTCGAATTTAAGAATATCGGTTGGGGCTCAAAATTGTCATCAGAATGAATCAGGAGCCTTTACCGGAGAAGTGTCTGCAGGAATGCTCCAATCAGTCGGAGCACGTTATGTGATTATCGGACATTCTGAAAGAAGACTATATTTCTCTGAAAGTAATAGTCAATTAGCTCAAAAGCTTGATGCAGCATTGAGAAACGGTCTGATACCTATTTTTTGTATCGGTGAAACGCTTGATCAGCGTAATGAGGGCAAGCATTTTGATGTGATAAAAAGCCAGCTTCAGGAGGCGTCTTTTCATCTTCCCAAAGAAGAATTCAGCAGGCTTGTACTTGCTTATGAACCGGTCTGGGCTATTGGCACGGGATTGACAGCTACCCCGGAGCAGGCACAGGAGATACATGCTTACATCCGCAGTTTAGTAGCTGATAAATATAATGAGAATCTCGCCGATGATTTGACGATTTTGTACGGAGGAAGCTGCAATCCTAAAAATGCTTCGGAGCTTTTCGCTCAGCAAGATATTGATGGCGGACTCATTGGCGGTGCTTCGTTAAAATCCCGTGATTTTGTGGATATCATCAAAGCCTTCAATGAAAAATGACATATAAAGAACTCACTTTTACTATTCTTTCAGCTGAAGACTTTCATAAAGATCTTTTAATAAATGCTTTAGCAGAAATTGGTTTTGATACGTTCGAAGAAGTTGATGGGGGTTTTAAAGCCTATATTCCATCCTCCGGTCTGGATCAGAAGAAACTTGACATTTTGCTTGCGTCATACAGGGATATGGTTTCTTTTTCTTACCTGGTTAAAGATATCCCCCATGAGAACTGGAATGAAATATGGGAAAGCAATTTTGAACCTCTTCGGATTAATGAAAGGTGTTATATACGTGCAACTTTTCATGAGCCCCATCCTGAATATGAATTTGAGATCGTCATAGATCCGAAAATGGCTTTTGGAACCGGGCATCATCAGACAACTGCTCTTATGCTGGAGTTTATGATGGAAGATAATTTTAAGGATAAAAAAGTTCTGGATATGGGCTCTGGTACAGGGATACTGGCTATTATGGCTTCTAAACTGGGTGCCAGCGAAGTTTTGGCAATAGATAATGATGAGATCTGCTATGAAAGTGCAATTGAAAATGCCAGCCTCAATGGAGTTACGAATATAAAGACCTTATGTGGATCGAAAGAAGTTATTCTGGATCAAAAATTCCATATTATCCTTGCCAATATAAACCGGAATATTTTACTTGACCAGATTGAACGCTACTGTGAAGTTTTAAAGCCAGGCGGCATTCTTTTTCTGAGTGGGTTTTATGAAGATCCGGACTTATCCATAATCAAACAAAAGGCTCAACAATCAGGTCTAATATTTAGCAGTTATAAAAATCAGGATGATTGGGTGGCAGCAAAGTTCTTGTATAAGAGCTAAAATATTGCAGCAAGGTTAGTTTACATCAATTTTCATTTTATAAATATGCGTGTTCATTTTATTGCGATAGGAGGCAGTGCTATGCATAACCTTGCTATTGCGCTCTCTAAAAAAGGATATCAGGTAAGCGGCTCTGATGATGTCATATTCGAGCCTGCCAAATCCCGTTTGATGAAGCATAATTTATTGCCTCATCAGGAAGGCTGGGATCCGGCTAAGATTGATTCTTCCCTTGACGCAGTTATTTTAGGTATGCATGCAAGGACGGATAATCCCGAACTATTAAAAGCTCAGGAAATTGGGTTAAAAATATATTCATATCCTGAATATATTTACGAACAGTCAAAGAGCAAGACACGTGTGGTCATCGGAGGTAGTCATGGGAAAACCACCATAACTTCAATGATCATGCATGTCCTGAATTATTTTGAAAAGGATTTCGATTATCTTGTAGGTGCTCAGCTGGAAGGCTTTGATACTATGGTCAGGCTTACCCGTGAGGCTCCGGTTATCATCATTGAAGGAGATGAATATTTGGCATCGCCTATTGACCGGCGGCCCAAATTTCACCTGTATAAAGCTAACATTGCAGTCTTAAGCGGGATAGCCTGGGATCATATCAATGTGTTTCCGACTTTTGAAAATTATACTGATCAATTCAGGTTATTTTTAGATACAATTGAGCCTGGTGGTACGCTAATATATTCTAAAAGTGACTCCTTGCTGTCTACAATTGTGGACGAAAAAAAATATTTTTTCAAGAAAGTGCCTTATTTATTACCCGACCGAATAGTTGATAAGGGGATTACAAAATTAATTACAACGAAAGGTGAGATCCCTCTGAAAATCTTCGGAGACCATAACATGTTGAATTTAAATGCCGCCCGATTGGTATGTCAGGAACTGGACATTTCTGATGAACAATTCTACACTGCCATCAGCAGTTTTAAGGGTGCATCCCGAAGACTTGAATTACTTGGAACGAATGAAAATACAGCTGTATTCAAGGATTTCGCACATTCACCATCAAAATTAAAAGCAACTATCTCTGCCGTAAAGAATCAATTTCCAGAAAGAGAGCTGGTGGCAGTGGTTGAACTTCACACTTTTAGCAGCCTGAATGAAAATTTTTTGAATGAATATTCGGGTTCAATGGATGAAGCTGATGAGGCGATTGTGTTTGTTGATAGTAAAACTTTTTATCAAAAAGGAATAAAACCTTATGGTGAAACAATCGTTAAACAATCATTTGCTAATGAAAAACTGAAATTTTTCAACAATTTAGAAATTTTGGAAAAGTTTTTGATAAAGATTAATTTTAAAGGTAAAAATTTACTGCTTATGAGTTCTGGCAATTTTGGCGGAATGAATCTGGACAAGCTTAAAGAAACGATTATGTAGTCTGCTTTAAAATGAAACCAATATGAAAACATTAGGTAAAAAAATTCGCTTGTTAAGGCATCAGAAAAGCTGGAGCCAGGAGGATGTAGCCAAGCGTTTAGAGATTTCTATTCCTGCATTTTCGAAGATCGAAACAGGTATTACTGACGTCAATCTTTCGAGATTAGAGCAGATATCCAAACTGTTTGATATGAGTGTAGTTCAATTACTTACCTTCAATGATGTTGAGGGGCAGGAGAAGTACACTTCGGAACTGGAAGAATTAACAAAAAAATTGCAGGAACGTGAAACGGAGCTGATTGATCTTCAGAAGAAGATCATCGAGCTTTATGAAGAACTAAGAAAAGGAAAGAGTTAGGATCAAGCCTGCTGAAACAGGGCCTGATCTTTAAAACAGTTTTCGCAGAGTTGCATGTTTTTTACCGAATGTAGCTCCGGTGGCTTCATGCAAAGTCAGCATTTTATCATTAAAATCACCTACCCAGGATAATTCCAGCTCTTCATACTGATTTAACGGAAGCACATATTCTTTAAGCTTTATAAATAATGCGGATTCCAATCCGTGTTTCTGAAATGCCTGCTTGGTACCCATTACAACTGCGCGCATTCTGCTGACACCTTTCCATCTGTAGTACAGGAATTTTAATTTTTCAATGATCCCCAATTTCCCGTTAAAGCTTTTGATCATTTGATTAGCATCCGGCAGAATTACAACAACAGATGCCGGTTCACCATTCACATAGGAGAACCAGATCAGCTTTTCATCCATTACTATTTTCATCTTATTAAAGCTTTCCCTTACACCCTGGGTGGTTAATGGGACAAAGTTTTCAAAGTCCTTCCATGCATCATTGTATATTTCAACAAAGTCAGCGACAAATTCATCAAGTTTGCCTGCTTCCAGGTGTTTAAAGCTATAGCCCGGTTTATTGGCTACCCATTGAGCTATTTTGGTGAACCTCTCCGGAAAGGGTTTTTTCACCTGCAGATGATTGGTGATCTGCTCATATAAAATATAAAAGCCATAATCTTCAAAAAACTTTTTATAATAAGGCGGATGGTAATTCATTCCATAGGAAGGGGTCGTAAAACCCTCAATCAAAAGTCCCCAGAAGCTGTCATTCTCTCCGAAATTGATCGGGCCATCCATAGCTCTCATGCCGCGTGCTAATAACCAGGCCTGTGCTGTATCGAAAAGGAGCTCAGCAGCCTTCATATCATTGATGCATTCAAAAAAGCCTATTCCGCCTGTTGGCTGTTCGGGCTGATATGCTTTGTTTTCATTTATAAAAGCCGCTATTCTGCCAATCAGCTTCCCATCGGATGATTTTAAAATCCATCTTGTACATGAACCATGGTTGTGGAAGTCGTTTCTTTTTGGATCAAAAACCGCCTTTACATCCTTATCCAAAGGGCAGACCCAGCATTTATCATCTTTATATATTTCACGGGCTACATCTAAAAACTCGCTGGCACTCCTGTTATCACTTACTTCTTTAATTATCATCAGGCATTCGGATATTAAATAAAAAAAGCATTCAGTGAACTGAATGCCTTTAAAATAGGGCTAGGTTCTGTTAGTAATCATCATCATCATCATCCAGATCATCCAGATCATCGAAATCCTTAATATCATCATCAAGCTGAATTTCAAAATCATCATCCTCTTCGGGAATCAGTCGGCTTGATTCATTTGGTTCGCTCATTTCATCATGATCTTTTTCGGGGCTGGTCTTTTTAATTTTGGATGGCCCGCTTGTCTTTACTGCTTTTTTTGACATCTTCATCTGGATCAATTTACACGTTCACTATTTATTTTATGTAATTATAAAATTAGTAAGTTTTTGAATTTTATAAATTTCTTTTTCAATTTTTCTCCTGAGCAGTCAGAATCAATCTGCCTGTTCTCCAATAGCATTATTCGCGGGTATCATTTCTCTTATTTGCGGAAGGTCATTTGTTGAGTTTATACCAAAGTAGTCCATAAAAACGAAACTTGTAGAATATAATATTGGTTTTCCAACGGTATCGGCCTTGCCGGTGATGCTGATCAATTCCTTTTCGAGTAATTTTTGAACGGTATAATCACAATTTACACCCCTTATCTGTTCAATTTCAAGCTTGGTGATGGGCTGCTTATAAGCAATGATAGAAAGAGTTTCAAGTGCAGCCTGGCTTAATTTTTTCTTCGAGCGCTGGATCTGTAATTGGTTAATGACCTGATAATACTTCTTACGGGTAAGGAACTGATAGCCGCCATTAATGTAAACAAGCTCAATAGCCAGGTCCAGCGAGTCATATTTAACGCGGATCCCATCGATCATTGTCTTAAGTTCTTCTTCGGGGATCGTATTCTCTCCCGTGCTTTCCAAAACCAGGTTGATCTCCTCTAAGCTCATGCTTTTTTCAGAAGCAAAAATCAATGCCTCAATATAGTTCTCAGGCTTCTCTAAACTCATAAACAAACATAGTCAAATGATTTTCAAACAAAAATTTGTGCATATAAATATGCAAAATCCTTATCCCACGGCAATATGATTAAAAATTTACTTAAAAAAATCCGCTTATATGCCGTAGAAAGCCAATCTAACAAATCGCTTTGCTGACAAACAGCGGGACCAATTCTTCTTTTCAAACTGGCCGTTCAGATCTGTACCTGTTATGCCGGAATACTGATCAATACCATGGTTCCAAATTCTCCGGTTTGATGCTGATTAATTTGAATTTGATTTTTATTGAGCTTGTTCAGGAGAGTGACACGCTCCTGGATTAATTCCAGCCCACGGCTGATGTGGCCTCCGGTTTTTGACTTTTTAGAATTCGAGATACCTATTCCATTATCTGTAATTCTTATCAGAAGGTCACTATTTTGGCAACTGAATTCAACTTTTATAAGGCCTCCCTGTTCTTTGGGCATTATACCATGCCAAATGGCATTTTCAATAAACGGTTGAATAAGCATGGAGGGTATCGTTATCTCGTCGGCTTCAATTTCCGGGCTTACGATTATATTATAATCCATTTTATCGGCAAAGCGGATCTTTTCTAAAGAAAGATACAAACTCAGATATTCAATTTCTTCTTCAAGTGATATAGAACTGTTCATGCATATTTCAAGATGCTTGCGCATAAGTTTTGCAAAGCCAGTAAGAACCTGATTAGCTGCTTCATTGTCCTTCTTGTTTATAAAATACTGAATAGAAGCCATTATATTAAACAGGAAATGGGGGTTCATCATTGCCTGTAATGCTTTCTGTTCAAGAGCTGCGATCTTACTTTCAATGATCAGCTCCTTTATTTTCCTTTTCTTCAAAAGATAGAAGTAACGAACGAAGCCTAAAATAATTAAGACCATCACGAATGAAATAATTATGGTAATAATCCACCAAAAAACTGTTTCACTGTATTTCTGTTTTGCTATGGTCAGTTTATTTTCCTGAAGCTTTTGTTGTTGAAGATAATGTTTTGAAGTTATTCCAATATTTTCTGATTGATTTTTGCTAAGCAGAAGACTGTCATGTTTATAGACAAGTTTAAGATAAGATAATGCCTTTTGATAGTTTTTTCGCTTACTTTCAAGTTCGTATGCAGTATGAATAAAATCGTATTCTAAATAAGTATCCTTCAATATTTTCGAATATTGTATCCCTTCAGTTATAAGCTTTTGTGCAGCCGGATAATCCTCTTTTTTTATATAAATCGAAGCAAGTATTAAATATGCACCAGTAATAATTCTTGGTAAATCTTGCATTTTGGCCTTATATACAGCTTCAATTAATCGGGACTCAGCTTCATCTATATCATTTAAGTTAAAAAAGGCCATTCCAGTATTTTGAAGATACATTATCATGTAAGAGGTGTCCCTCCTGCTGGTAAAAATCGGTATGCTTTTCTCGAAATAGATCAGAGATTCTTTATAATTTCTTTTTCGTTGATAAACTGTAGCAATATTAAAATACAGCCCAGCCGTTAGTTCATCATTTTTTAAACTTTTCGCAAGGGCTAATGACTTTTTATAATATGCTAAAGCTTTATTATGATCGTAAATTCTATATAGATTGCCAATGTTATTGTAAATTTTGGCCTGATTTCGAATATCTTTTAATTGGTTAAAATATTTAAGAGCTTCCATATAATGCTTTATGGAAAATTCTGTACTACGAAAATAATAGTAACCAATTCCCATCACTCGATGTGCTTCAGCAATTCCGGGTATATAATTGATTGATTTTGCCAGATTTAATGCGCTGTCCGCCAAATCTATTGTTACCTGAGGGTCTGATAGTCTCTTACTGTATGCAATTTTATTCATCTCTATTACTCTAACGGAATCCTTTAAATTGGATTCAGAACCTGATTTTTTAAAAAAATAATGTCCGGAATTATTAGACGTCGAATTTTTTAATACTAAAAGAGTGACGATGCAAAACAAAATAAGAAAAAGAAAAGAAATCAGATTTATGTATTGACGTTTTTGCATCTAAAAATTTTATCTATAACGGATAAACTACAATAGACAAAGTTGAATGTATAATATAGCATCTTTTTTAAATAAAAAAAAGCGGTGGAACGCCCCAATCGTTTCAACCGCTTTATTCATAACCAAAGAATGATGTTCTCATAGGTAGAGGTTAAAAATCCTCCAGAAATTATGGCTTTCCATAGTTATTTAGTATTAAGTTAGAGCTTTTGATATGGTTATCATCGATGGAATATAAGCGGTACAGTTTTTTTATTTAACGGTCAGGAAGACTCAAAAATACAGACTTTTAACATCATGAGTTGACGTTTTAAGAGTCCGTTTTAAACAGACCCTTTACTGTCACCAGGAAATCAGTAGCACGTCTTCTCGAAACAGTATGCTCTGAACCGTCAGACAGCCGGACGGTTAAGCCATTCTTGTTTGAATAATCAGTGAGATGCTGAAGGTTGACAATTGTTGATTT
>CAYHRC010000072.1:0-9622 GCA_964358565.1 uncultured Sphingobacterium sp.
ATTTTCTACTCCTTTTTTATCCTCTAATTCTAAAGGACTTTTTCAGTGCCCTCGACAGCTAACCGGCTATTTTTGCGATTAAATTGCTTTAGAGATACTGAGAACATATAAAAAAACCGGGTTTAATTACAAAGGGGTATAAATCAAAAAAGCTACCTGAAGGGGTAGCTTTTCAAAGGTTTTAAAGAGTTTAAACTTTTATCTCAACTTCAACGCCGCTTGGCAGCTCAAGTTTCATTAAAGCATCAACCGTTTTAGAGTTCGAACTGTAAATATCAAGTAAGCGCTTGTATGCGCATAACTGGAATTGCTCACGCGCCTTTTTATTAACGTGCGGTGAACGTAAAACAGTAAAGATCTTTTTCTCAGTTGGCAATGGAATTGGTCCGCTTACCACCGCACCCGTAGGTTTAACGGTTTTAACGATCTTCTCAGCAGACTTGTCTACGAGATTATAATCGTAAGATTTTAATTTAATTCTGATTCTCTGGCTCATTTTTTTTTAGTTTATTCCTTAGTAAGAGCTATTAGTTACTAAGGAGATGTGTATTAATATCATGTTGTGGGTTGTGAGTTGCGTGTTGTGAGTTACGAGGCTAAGCGCCCAGCCTCATAACACATAACTCGTAACTCATAACATTTATGCGTTTGCTTTTTTACCTTTAACCTTAGCAACAACTTCTTCCTGAACGCTTTTAGGCGCTTCAGCATAGTGATCAAATTCCATTGTTGAAGTCGCACGTCCTGAAGTGATAGTACGTAACTGGGTTACATAACCAAACATTTCTGAAAGTGGCACAGTTGCCTTAATAACCTGGGCACCTGCACGGGTATCCATTCCTAAAAGCTGGCCACGACGACGGTTCATATCACCGATAACATCACCCATATTTTCTTCAGGAGTAAGGATCTCTATCTTCATGATCGGCTCCATTAATACAGGCTTACATTTCGGCAAGGCTTCACGGAATGCAGATTTTGCACAGATCTCGAAAGACAGTGCATCTGAATCGACCGCGTGGAATGATCCGTCAATTAAACGAACTTTCATACCCTGTAAAGGATAACCCGCCAGAACACCATTAACCATGGCTGAAGCAAATCCTTTTTCTACAGAAGGAATAAATTCACGTGGAATTGAACCACCTGAAATCTCATTCACAAACTGTAATCCGGTCTTATCTTCATCATTTGGTGAAATAATAACCTGGATATCAGCAAATTTACCACGTCCACCAGTTTGTTTCTTATAGGTTTCACGATGCTGGGTAGTACCGGTTATTGCTTCTTTGTAAGAAACCTGAGGAGCTCCCTGGTTTACTTCAACCTTAAACTCACGTTTCAAACGATCCATGATAATATCCAGGTGAAGCTCGCCCATACCTGAAATAATGGTCTGACCGGTTTCTTCGTCTGTTTGTACGCGGAAAGTAGGATCTTCTTCTGATAATTTACCTAAAGCCATACCTAATTTATCCATATCAGCCTGAGTTTTAGGCTCAATCGCTAAACCGATAACCGGCTCAGGGAAATTCATGGATTCAAGTACGATCGGGTGTTTCTCGTCGCAAAGAGTATCTCCGGTCTTGATATCTTTAAAGCCGACAACAGCTGCAATATCTCCTGCTCCAACATTTGGAATAGGGTTTTGCTTATTCGCGTGCATCTGGAAGATACGTGAGATACGTTCCTTATTACCAGAACGCATATTGTGTACATATGAACCTGCTTCCAGGTTACCGGAGTATACACGGATAAAACACAAACGACCAACAAAGGGATCGGTTGCGATCTTAAATGCCAATGCTGCGAATGGTTCCTTCACACTAGGCTTACGGACAATTTCTTCTCCTGTATCAGGGTTATGACCAACGATACCTTCAACATCCATAGGTGATGGCAATAATTCCATCACATAATCAAGCATGGTTTGAACACCTTTATTCTTGAATGATGAACCACATACCATAGGAACGATCTTCGCATCAAGAACAGCTTTACGCAAAGCATCTAAAACTTCACGCTCGGTGATAGTTTCAGGTGCATCAAAGAATTTTTCCATTAAACCTTCGTCGTATTCTGCAACAGACTCCAGCAATTTCTCTCTCCACTCTGTTGCTTCGGCAACCATATCTTCAGGAATAGGAACTTCAGTAAAGGTCATACCTTTATCATGCTCATTCCAAACGATACCACGGAAGTTGATCAGATCGACCACTCCTTTAAAGGAATCTTCAGCACCAATTGGTAACTGTAAAGGAACGGCATTACTGCCTAACATATCCTTCACCTGCTTAACAACCTTTAAGAAATCAGCACCTGAACGGTCCATTTTATTTACGAAACCGATACGGGCTACGTTATAATTGTTAGCTAAGCGCCAGTTTGTTTCAGACTGTGGTTCAACACCATCAACTGCTGAAAAAAGGAATACCAAACCATCCAGTACGCGCAATGAACGATTCACCTCAACGGTGAAATCCACGTGTCCCGGAGTATCGATAATATTGATATGGTATGTTTGATCTCTGTACTTCCAATCAACGGTTGTAGCCGCTGAAGTAATGGTAATTCCACGCTCCTGCTCCTGTGCCATCCAGTCCATGGTTGCTGCACCATCGTGCACCTCACCAATCTTATGGCTCACACCCGAGTAGTATAGGATACGCTCAGTTGTTGTGGTTTTACCCGCATCAATATGAGCTGCAATCCCGATATTTCTTGTGTATTTTAAATCTCTTGACATTGTATTGTTTTCCTGTTAGAATCTAAAATGAGAGAATGCTTTATTCGCTTCTGCCATTTTGTGAGTATCTTCTTTCTTCTTCACTGCGGCACCTTCACCTTTTGAAGCTGAAATGATCTCTCCGGCCAATTTCTCGGTCATGGTTTTTTCACCGCGCTTGCGGGAATAATTGATCAGCCATTTCATACCCAAAGCAATTTTACGCTCAGGACGAACTTCAGTTGGAACCTGGAAGTTTGCACCACCCACACGGCGGGATTTAACCTCTACCGCAGGCATTACATTGTTCAAGGCTTTTTTCCAGGACTCAAGTCCATTTTCACTTGTTTTTTTCTCTACTAACTCAACTGCATCGTAGAAAATAGAGTATGCGATAGATTTTTTACCATCATACATCATATTATTTACAAACCTGGTAACCATTATGTCGTTAAACTTTGGATCAGGCAGTAAGATTCTCTTTTTTGGTTTTGACTTTCTCATGTTGCTTTCCTCCGTTTATTATTTCTTTTTACCCTTAGTTGGAGCTGCTGCTACCTGACCTGGTTTTGGTTTTTTGGTTCCGTATTTAGAACGACGCTGGTTACGACCAGCTACACCTGATGTATCTAAAGCACCACGAATGATGTGATAACGTACACCTGGTAAATCTTTCACACGGCCACCGCGGATTAACACAATAGAGTGTTCCTGCAAGTTGTGGCCTTCTCCGGGAATATAAGCATTCACTTCTTTTCCATTGGTTAAGCGCACACGTGCAACTTTACGCATTGCTGAGTTTGGTTTTTTAGGGGTAGTGGTATACACACGTGTGCACACTCCTCTTCGCTGTGGACAGCTGTCCAACGCCGGGGATTTACTCTTATCCTCCAGAGCTACTCTACCTTTTCTAACTAGTTGTTGGATTGTAGGCATTTTTTCCTTTTATTGTTTATTTTGTTTGTTCCCGCATGCCGCTTTTTACAGCTTTCATTTAGGGACTGCAAAAGTAGGATTTTATTTTGATTTTCAAGGGGTTGGGGAAGAAATATTTAATTGCGAGTTGCGAGTTGTGAGTTGTGAGTTATGGGTTATGGGGTAAGGGTTGAGAGTTATAGGAATTGCCATGGGACAATGGACAATGAAACGTATCTTTCTAATTGGATTGCTGATTCGTATTAAAACTCAGGGCTCTTTATGCGTCACGTCATCCTGATTTGCCCTTCGCAACTGAAGGAAATATCGAAGCTTGGCAGAATTTTATTAGAAATATTTTGGAAAGCAAGTTCTTGCTTCGTATTTACGGAAGTCCGGCTTTCCGCTGTAGTTTTTTGCCCCTTCTCTCGTTCCCTGAAACCCGGGCAAAAAAGCTGCCGCTGCAATCCGGTTTATTTAGGTTAGGGTAGTGCAGGGAACAAAGGAATTGCACAGCTTCATCTGAATGATTACTAGTTTCATTGTTGCTCGCACCCCAATTTATTTCTCATGAAAGTATCTACAACACGATTGGCGTTAGACATACACAATTTCGGACTCTATTTCTTTGAAGTATTTTAAATAAGAGCGTTTATCTTTTCGTTAAGCGAATGCCGCTTAATGGTATATTCATCTTCAGTCCTAATTATTTTTGACCCAGTTGATTTCTTTAACAATTAATCTTCAAAAACTTCGTCCAGATTTAGCTCAAAGCCGGGAAGAACTGCTGAATATACTTTTTCACTTAGAGTAAATAGCCTGGAGGGCTGGTATTTACCGTTTTCATCAAGCGTATATTTTAAGAATGTTTTTTCTACAGGGCTGATAACCCAGTATTCTGTAACTCCAAATTCTTCATAAATGCTGTATTTATTTAGCAACTCCTTCTTGTTGTTACCTGGCGATAAGATCTCGATCACAATATCCGGAGCACCCAGGCAACCTCTGTTATCTAACTTTTCCTGATCACAGATCACACAAATATCCGGTTGCAAAACCGTAAAAATGTCTTTGTCAGCTTTACTCTCATTTGGAAACCTAACATCAAACGGCGCCGGGTAAACTTTACAGGCTTTGTTTCTTAGAAAATTGAATAATAGAGATGCAATATGGATCGAAACCTGTTGATGCAGCCGGGCCGGACCAGGACTCATTTTAAAGATTTTTCCCCGGATCAGCTCAACACGATCATCAAATAGCCAGTTTAGATAGTGAGCATAACTATAAGTCAAGGATACGTCAATATCATTGAGGGATAAAATCTTTATTTCTTCGTCAGGAGGATTATATGATGCAGGATTGGTCATTATTATTTAGCTACCATACAAATTTAATCAAAAGCAATCCTAATCATTAAAGAACTTAGTATACGGTAATCCACGTATTGATATCTGAAATGATCTTTTACATTATTAGAATATCAATGCTACCTTTCATCATCATTTACTCATTCCGCTACGTGAGAATTGTGCTTAACTCATCTACCATTGCTGGGCGGCGTGGGTATTTTGATTTCAGCTTTTCTGCTAAACCAAGAATATCAGCCTTAAACTGAGGCATATCTTTTATTACTTTTTTCATCTTCCTTACCAGATCTGCATATTGATTTCTTGTACTGGCTTTGTCTCCTGAAAGTTCAAATGCAGGGAGATATATTGCTAACAATTCTGCGGGATAATACTTTGAGAGGAATGAATTGTATTGCAAAATAGTACCAATCCATTCATCCGCAGAGAAAGTTGCTTTCCACTGATTGTAATATTGCTTGATAAATCCCCTGTCAAAAGTAAAATACCTGGCATAATGGCGGATGAGCTTAATATCATTTTCTAATACCGCAATGCGCAAGAAGACATTATAAACACCATTTACACAAGCCCGATAATTAATATAAATATCCAACCATATTACAGCTCAAATTTTTAATTTTGACCAATATCTCCACTCTTTAAAGGTTAACAAACAGGACATTTGTCTGCAGGACTGTAATTTTAAAATGAACGTATTATCATACAATAATTTAGAGCCTGGCAAGCTTAACGATAAGGTCAGGAAAGTAATTACTCTATTAGAAGAAGGTAACTTTCGTGCCGCCGATGTCAGAAAAATGTCTAATACAGGGTTTTACCGGGCAAAATTAGATGATACCAATAGACTTCTCTTCAGCATTAGAACTTTTGAGGGAAAGAAATATTTGTTAATTCTGGAAGTCATCCTTAATCATGCTTATGAAAAATCAAAATTTCTTAACGGTGCTGTTATCGATGATACTAAACTTGTGCCGGTAATAAATGTGAAAGATATCAGCACAGAGGAAAACACCGCTATAGGATATATAAATCCCCGTAAAAAATCCTTCTATTTATTAGATAAGATTCTGTCTTTCGATGATAAGCAGGAAGAAATATTAAATCTTACGGTTCCGGTTATCATTATAGGTTCGGCCGGAAGCGGTAAAACAGCGTTGACGTTAGAGAAATTTAAAACTCTTACAGGAAGAATACTATATACCACTTTATCTTCCTATCTGGTTGAAAATGCAAGTCTGCTCTATTCTTCTTTCGACTACGAAAACCCGCAACAGGAAGTAGAGTTCCTGTCGTTTTATGAGTACCTGTCTACTATAGAAGTTCCTAAAGGCAAAGAGGTCGATTATCGAAGTTTTGAACAGTGGATATTCAGATACAGTCAAAGCCATAAAATAAAAGATGCCTACAAGATCTTTGAAGAATTTAAGGGAGTAATAACGGGTTCTGTTATAGATAAGCCCTATCTGTCTTTACAGGATTACCTTTCTTTAGGTATTAAGCAATCTATCTTTTCTTCATCAGAACGGCAGCTGGTATACGATCTGTTTGGGAAGTATCTGGAATGGCTCAAAGAGGGTACATTCTTCGACAGCAATTTAATATCTTACCAGCTACTTGACCGTATTGAACCCCGGTATGATTATGTGGTGGTAGATGAAGTACAGGACATAACAAATGTTCAGCTGATGCTGATCCTTCGTTCACTGAATAACCCTGCAAATTTCATCCTCTGCGGAGACTCAAATCAGATAGTACATCCTAACTTTTTCTCATGGTCGCAGGTTAAAACACTGTTTTACAAACAGGATCTGAAAGCCAATATCATCAGGGTTCTGGCTACCAATTACCGTAATACCCCCGAAGTAACAAAAATTGCTAACCAGCTGTTATTGATTAAAAATGCCCGGTTCGGCTCTATCGACAAAGAAAGCACCTATCTGGTGAAACCTAATTCAAGGCATACTGGCGAAGTGGAGTTTTTGGAAAATGCCCCTAAAATAAAGACAGAGCTAAATCAGAAAACCCGGCACTCCACACACTTTGCCGTTTTAGTATTGCGTAATGAAGATAAAGCTGCTGCTAAAGCTTTTTTTCAAACGCCCCTGTTATTTTCTATCCAGGAAGCTAAAGGGCTGGAGTATGAAAATATCATATTGTTTAATGCCATTTCCGGCTATGATAAAGAATTCAGAGAATTAACCAATGGTGTAACAGCAGAAGATCTGCAGGAAGAAAACATAACATTCTCCCGGGCTAAAGATAAAGCAGATAAATCTCTGGATGAATATAAGTTTTATGTTAATTCACTTTACGTAGGCATAACCCGTGCTGTAAAAAATTTATATGTTATTGAAACTAATAAAAAGCATGAATTGCTTTCCTTACTGGGCTTAACCAATTTTAAACAACAATCATCAGTAAAAGACCAGCGTTCGAGTAAAGAAGAATGGCAAAGGGAGGCCAGGCGTCTTGAAATGCAGGGCAAACAGGAACAAGCCGATGCTATCCGTCAGCAAATCTTACAGTTGCAGCCCGTACCATGGGAAATCACTACCCGCAATGGATTAAAGCAACTGGTTAAACAGGCGCTTAACCCGGAATTTTTTAGTAAGAAAGCCAAAGACCGGCTTTTTGAATATGCCCTTTATTATGGTGAGCAAAGCTATTTCACCCAACTGGCAGGACTAAAATACCGCCCGGCAGAACGATGGGAGCAGAATGGAAAGAGCATTCTGAAAAGGATGTTATCCGAATACCAGCAGGATAATGTAAAAGCATTACAGCCTAAACTACAGAAATATGGAGTTGATTACCGTAATGAACTGAACCTTTCTCCCTTTATGCTTGCCGTATCTCATGGATCTGAGAACGTAATAAATTACTTAGTAGAAAATGGTGCAAAAAGAAACCTGACTGATAATTTCGGAAGAAATCCCTTACAATTAGGTATTTTAAAAGCATACCTGGATGCTGATTTTAAACAAAGGGTGATTAATCGTTTTTATCAGGTTTTGAAAGGCGAAAGCATTAAAATAAAAATAGATAACCGTCTGATCAAGATAGATAATCACCAGGCCGAGTTTTTAATGCTAAACTTTATGATTGCGGTATTACGCACACATTTGATCAGGGCAACAAGTATGGGCAATAATTGGGCTATGAGAAAAATGGCTATAAGACCTGCTTTTCAAACTTTAGATTTTGCTAACTTCTTTGAAGGCCTTTCCTCTCAGGTTGTACCAGAATACAGGCAGAAGCGCCCATATCTGTCAAGTATACTTGCTAAAAATGAACTTAACAAAGAGGAAAAATATAACAAAAAACTTTTTGTCAGGCTTAAGATAGGGATGTATCTCCCTAATCCTTTACTTGAGATATTAATTGACGAGGAATGGATAAATATTTACGATTTGATTGACCTTGATGATATAGAGAACAATCATGCCAGGTGGGCAACCGGATTTATTAAACAGATTAAAACTTACCGGAAACAGCTTACTGAAAATCCAAATGCGAAGATAGATCCGGATAAATTCTGGAATAATTAAACTTTACCTGGTGATTGCTTAATGGTTTAGATTGTTCTCTCCAGTCTTTCCAACATATATTTTAAGTGCATTTGTTTAACTATGAAAACGAACAATAGATAAATTGTCCTTGTTGTTAACCAGATAAAAATGGAAGACGAAAATGCTTTAGATCTTTTATTCTGGCAAGATAAAGATGCCTCACTGAAATTTATTCATTCAATGATCCGGTTTATTTGTTTAGCTGTATTTTTACCTATTCCCGGTATTTGTTCCAATTCTTTAACTGGTGCATTAAAAATAGCTTTTAACGTTCCGAAATTATCCAAAAGCAAGCTTGCACGGGCAGGGCCTACACCCGGAAGTCCCTGCAATACATGGATCTGCCTTTTATATTTATCTTTTAGCCTGCGGGCATAAGGAAAGGGCCGGGGATATAGTTGTTTACACCCATACGATTGAACTTGTCTGGCGGCATACAGGATAAGCCTGGCAGTTTCTTCAGGATTTTTGGAACGGAGTAATGGTATTTTGTATAATAGTGAAAGGGTAGCCAAGCGCCCTGGATTGCTTCCCGTGTCAGGCCAAAAGATTGTATCATACTGGAAGTGCCTTCCAATATAATAATACTTTGCATGGGAGCAGACGACAATTTTCCTGCCTGCTGAAACAAACGGCCATCCTTAATGGAAACAGATAAGTCAGTTATCGTCTTTCTTTCTACTAACAGATACTCGTCTACCTGATAGTCGCCTGCCTGCAGGCGACAGAAATGAATGGTTATATCTTTTTCTTTCTTTAATACCCCCAGCAAAATTTCGTTACATTCCCTGTTGTCTATTTTGATAGTGAACATACATTTGGTATTCCCGGGATCAGAATAATATTTTTCCCCTTAGTTTTTTTCCTAATATTCAGCAATCAAACTCTGTGCAGGTATGTGCAAAATTTCATGCAGTTTTCATATCATGCCCAAGCTCAGCTTGCGTTTACCGCTTAATATTTACTTAAGAAATTTCGGAATTTTATCACAATTAATCTTCAAAAACTTCGTCCAGATTTAGCTCAAAGCCGGGAAGAACTGC
>CAYHRC010000072.1:9722-10302 GCA_964358565.1 uncultured Sphingobacterium sp.
GTTTTTTCTACAGGGCTGATAACCCAGTATTCTGTAACTCCAAATTCTTCATAAACGCTGTATTTATAAAGCAGTTCTGTTTTATTATTTCCGGGTGATAAGATCTCAACCACAATATCAGGTGCTCCGATACATCCCCTGTCGTCTAATCTTGCCTGATCGCAGATGACACAAATATCGGGTTGCAAAACAGTGTAAATATCTTTATCAGCTATACTGTCTTTAGGGAAACGGACATCAAAGGGTGCAGTATATACTTCGCATTTCTTGTTTTTTAAAAATTCAAAAAGTGCAGACGAAATTTTAATAGAAATCTTTTGATGAAACCTTGAAGGTGCCGGACTCATTTTAAAGACTTTTCCTCTTACAAGTTCAACACGATCATCAAATAACCAGGTTAAATAATGAGCATAACTATAAGTTAAGGACAGATCAATATCATCAAAGGATAAAATCTTTATATCCTCATTAAGAGTGTTATATGATTCAGGTATTGCCATTATCCACCTCCTTGCCGACACAAATATAATATTAAAAATAACTTATACTTTTGCTCTACAAAAAAATTATTCTTCATGAC
>CAYHRC010000073.1:0-10162 GCA_964358565.1 uncultured Sphingobacterium sp.
CAGAAGCAAGTCCGGTAATGGGCTCCCTTATAAACTTTGTTAAATATCTGCGAGGATTGAAATATGCAGATAAGGGCAGCTTTTATGTGGGTGGTTTATCGATGGGAGGAATGGGGACACTCGAATTATTACGTCATAAACCCAAAGTTTTTGCCGCGGCTTTTTCAATCTGCGGAGGGGATGATATTGAAAATGTCCGGAAATATAAAAATGTCCCGCTCTGGCTATTTCACGGTGCAAAAGATACTGTTGTACCCCATGAGAAGTCGGAAGCTGTAGTCGCTGAATTAAAAAGACGCAAATCAGAGGTTAAATTCACATTATATCCGGAGGCTGGTCATAATAGCTGGGATTCTGCTTTTGCAGAGCCGCAATTTTTGCCATGGCTGTTTTCTCACAGTAAATAATCAAACGCTGCATCGGCAATTCCAGGGCTTCATAAAAAAAGAGGCTGTCGTCATGATTAATGAGACAGCCTCTTTTTTATGTGGGTGTCTTAAAATACCTGCAAGGATAAAATAACAGATAATAAACGGTAGGTGAACGTTAGGTGAACGGCAAATAAACGGCAAATGAACGGCAAATGAATTTATATTAACTATATTGTTTAATAAACTTTAAACCAATGTATCATGGCAATTCAAAAAAGAAACGCTGTTACCCAGGGATTAAGTGGTAAGGTTAATGGACAACTGCTGTATAAACAGTATAATTATGGTACCGTTGTTACCAAAATACCTGACAGAAGCAGGGTGGTTCTCAGCCAAAATCAAAAATCCTGTAACAGTAAATTCAGGCAGGCAGTAGAGTTTGCCAGGACTGTAATCAGTGATCCAATCAGGAAAGCTGAATATGAGTCCCGGAACTCTGACGGAAAATCGGTTTATCATACTGCGATCATTGAGTTTCTTTCCAAAAAAACAGATGGTCCCGTGTAAAAATTGATTTAACAAAAAAAAATAAGACAAAAAAGGCCGCCTCAATACTTGAGATGGCCTCTTTTTTTGAATCTTATTGTATGCTGTTTAATGGCCCTTACTCGGCCATATTGTGATAAACCGCCTGAACATCATCATCATCTTCAAGTTTATCAATAAGCTTGAATACATCGGCAGCCTGCTCTTCAGTCACTTTTATGGTTGATTGAGCAACCCGTTCCAGTTTTGCGCTGATTACAGGTATATTTTTTTCTTCCAGTGCTTTTTGCATTTTGCCAAAATCTTCAAATGATGTATGGATAACACCCACATCGGCGCCGGATTCATCTACTTCCACATACAGGTCCTCAAGTCCCGCATCGATCAGTTCCAGCTCGAGTTCATCCAGATCCATTTCTCCCGGATCAAAACGAAAAACAGATTTCCTGGAAAAGATAAAATCTAAAGAACCGGTTTTACCCAATGTGCCATTCGTCTTATTTAAGTAGCTGCGCACGTTAGCGACAGTCCTGTTTGTATTGTCGGTAGCAGTTTCAATTAAAATCGCTACTCCATGAGGTGCATAACCTTCGTAAACTATTTCCTCATAGTTGCTTTCATCTTTATTTGTAGCTCGTTTAATAGCAGCTTCAACCGTCTGCTTCGGCATATTCACTGCCTTGGCATTTTGCATGGCTGTCCGGAGACGGGAATTGGCATCAGGATTTGATCCGCCGTCTTTAACTGCCATAACGATTTCTTTGCCCAGGCGTGTAAACTGCACAGCCATTTTTGCCCAGCGCTTGAATTTTCTTTCTTTACGGAATTCGAATGCTCTTCCCATTTTTTATTAATGTATTATTGAATAAGGATTACCAGATCGAAGGTGCTATTTATTCTTTATTATTAACCTATCTGCCTGATTTTATATAATTTTTCTCAAATTAATTTTTTGATACTTGAATCGTTATCTTTTTAGATTTTTGAGCATGGTTTCTGTCATTTTTGCGAGATCAAATTCAGGTTTCCACTGCCATTCGTTTTGTGCCCTGTCATCATCAATTGATTTTGGCCAGCTTGCGGCTATTACCTGACGCTGGTCGTATTCTGTATAGCCTAATTTAAAATCAGGGATATGTTTTTTTATTTCCGATGCCAGGATCTCAGGTGTAAAGCTCATGCCGGCAAAATTATAAGATGAGCGGAGGTTTATCTTTTCTGCCGGGGCATCCATCAATTCAATAGTTCCGCGTATGGCATCATCCATATACATCATAGGCAGTTCAGTGCCTTCTGAAAGAAAGCATTGATAACTTCCCTTTTTAAGGGCATCATGAAAAATATGAATGGCATAATCTGTTGTCCCGCCTCCCGGAGCAGCCTTCCAGCTTATTAAACCGGGGTAACGAATACTGCGTACATCCAAACCATATTTTTGAAAATAGTATTCGCACCAGCGCTCTCCTGCCAGTTTACTTATACCGTAAACTGTGTTTGGATCCATGACGCAATATTGCGGAGTCATCTCTTTGGGGGAATTAGGTCCGAACACTGCAATAGAACTTGGCCAAAAAATCCGCGGCGTTTTAAACTCCATAGCCAGATCAAGCACATTCAGCAATCCATTCATATTCAGGTCCCAGGCTAATTTTGGATTCTGTTCTCCTGTTGCCGAAAGTAATGCTGCCAGCAAGTAAACCTGGGTAGGTTTATACTTTTGAAATATCAGTTTCAGTATATCTTTTTCAAGAACGTTTACAAACTCAAACGGGCCTGCATTTTTAATATCATAATCAGGCCTGCGTATATCACAAGCTATGACATGCCCATCGCCATAGATCTTTCTTAACGCAGTCACCAATTCGGTCCCAATCTGCCCGTTTGAGCCAATAACTACTATTGTTTCTTGCATTATAATTGGTTTCCGGCAAAGTTAGAAATTTTCTCATGTGCACATATCTTAATTGTGACCCCGGTCAGATTAAAATTTAACTGCCAGTACACAAGCTTTACGGTATCTTTTGATGTTGCCATCTGTATCGAATATTTCAGCATGGATAAGATAGATGCCGCTTGCCTGGATCTCGCTGATTTCATTTAAGCCGTCCCATATAACAGTTCCCTCTGCATTTAAACTAAAGTTCCTGAGCAGTTTTTTTATCAGTCTTCCCCGGTCATTGAAAATTGTAATGTTTGCTATCAAACCCGGATTCGCAAAGCGGTAATTAATCTGCAGAACATCCTCATAACCATCATTATCAGGAGAGAACGTTTTGGATGCAAGGCTGAATTCTTCATTTAAGTTGGGTTCATCCGTATATTGAGAGTTTTTATAGGCGGGCGTTGCAAATCCGGACGCGGCAGTGGCCGATCTGAAATTTCCCGTTTCATTGGCACCTCGTTTAAAACTGCTCCGTTCCAGGGAAACACCCTCAAAATTTTTAATGAGCGGAAAGTGCATTTTTTCAGCATAAGTAAATTGGTCAATTCGCAATCCATTACTTATCAGAACTGCTGTACCCGAAACATCATTGAATGGAGGAAAAGCAGGCATCTTTAAAAAGGAATTGGGATTGGTTGTGTAATACTCTTTCCTGATATTTTGAGGATTTATGCTAAGTGCCAAATACTGTCTGGGTTCGAGTAATAATAGACTATCACTTAGCACCTGGATATTGCTGACTGTATCTTTCAATATTCTGGCAAGTGAAAGTTCCTGCAGGTTAAGAACATCATCTGTATTATTGTAAATTTCTATAAAATCAACACCATCGGCTCTTGGATTAAACAGGATCTCATTGATTAAAATATCATTCCTTAGAATCTTCTTTGGCAGGATGAATTCTGAGGAATTATAGTCAGGTTGAATAAGTGTACCAGCGCAATCAGTAATATTATTTGTTGTGATACGGTAAGTATAGCCTCTCGATAAGGGTTCCATGAATTTTAATAAGACTTCCGAAAAGTACGGCCCTTTAGGCAAACTTGTTTTGGGACTTCCAATTCCATTATTTAGTGAGAAATTGCTAATTACTGAGGCAGATAAACTATCGATATCCCGGTTGAAGGTCAGGGACAGAGTTACACTATCAAGTAACCGGGCTTTTAGTAATTTTAATGGTTCTGAAGAGCTGTTTTTTGAATAAACTGAGTTTTTCCTTCCCGGACTTCCTCCGCTGGGATCGATGCTTGCTCTCCAGTTTTGATAGGTGCTGCAGCTTGATGCCGGGTCTATTAATTCTAATGAATAACCGCCTTTTCTTTTAACCGGATCCCTGTAAGAGTTTATTCCATAGCTTACCCGGTGAATTTCTCTTCCTTTATTATTTTTCAGAATCAAAGTGCCGCTTTCATTATTGAGTGCCGGCCATAACGGCAGGCCCAAAACTCTTCCATAAGGTGAAAAGGCTGAAGTATCCTTTGCCTGGCATAAAATGAGATAATCTCCGGATGCAATCTCACCTGAAGTAAACAGATAGCTGTTGCTCTGATTCCCGTAAGTCATTCCTCTTAATGCAAGGGCTTTTTCGCCCGGATTGTACAACTCCACGAATTCACTTTCTGGTAATTCTATGATTGGTGATGGATCAGCAAATATTTCATTTATTATGACAGGATAATTTATTTCTGGTATAGCGGGAATACTAAACATGCTTTGATTGCCAGGCTTAACACTCAAAAGACCAAGGCAGTTAAAAAGGGAATCCACGCTGATCACGTAATCCATGCCTTCCTGAAACCTGGACGCGAATACAAGATTTATTTTTGTATAATCATCTGATAATATGGAAGTTGTAGCATCTCCTATCCCATTATTAATGTGGAAATTGCCTGGTTTGATGAATGTTGTATCCGGAATTATATTTAAAAATAATACCATAACAGTATCTGAAGTTATCCTGACAGAATCAATTTTAGGTGCCTCAAGCTGATAGCCGGGCTTATTTATACTGTTTATTTGACCTGGTGTTCCCCCCGATGGATGGATGGAAGCCTTCCAGTTAAAAAAATCCGTACAGAAATTATTGTCCGGATCAAT
Source organism: uncultured Sphingobacterium sp. (assembly GCA_964358565.1). GTDB lineage: Bacteria > Bacteroidota > Bacteroidia > Sphingobacteriales > Sphingobacteriaceae > Daejeonella. Next base: position 4,957 of record CAYHRC010000073.1, read on the forward strand.
TTTTTCCAACGACCACCCGCCCGTTTTTTTTATTTTATCCTTATACCAGCTTTCACGATAAGCAACTGAATCTACCACCCTGTTCGCGAAACTTTTCAAAACGATCTGATCCGAATTGTTGGCCAGAGAAGGCCATGGGGAGATCCCGATTGTTTTACCAAAATTTTTGTATTGTGTTGTATCTGCCGCAGGACATAGGATCAGATATTGCCTGGGCAGAATAAAAGATTTGTTAAATGTTGCTTTGCTTTGCGGATCGCTTATAGTCCAGCCCTGAAGGTTAATTGTATCAGACCCGGGATTATAGATCTCTATGAATTCAGATGGAGGCATTCCCAGTTCCGGGAAAGGGTCTGTAAAGATTTCTGTGATAAAAATTTTAGCAGTATCAGCTCTGACTGGAAGTGCTGGCGGAAGATCTGGTATTTTAAATTTAATTGTATTTCCGCTATTGCTTATAATTTTGCCACTGCAATCTTTAACATTCGAAATAGTTAATATATAATTTTTCCCTGCTGCGAATTTCTGAGAAAATGTAATCGTAATTTGTTTGAACTGCGGATCAGGCTTTAAATTTATTGCAAGCCCTGAAACGGGGCTCAGAGAAAAATTATCTAACCTGAGTGTAGCTGAATCCAGATACTTATTGAAATATATCTTTATTGTAGTGTCAGAAAGGCGGATCATGCTATCCGCTTTCAATGCTAAAAGATCGTAGTTGGAAATACTAACTGAATTTAGTCTGCCGGGGGTGCCTCCTGCTGTGTCTGTTGAAGATGTCCAGTTAAAAGAACCCAGACATTTTGAGAATGGATCAATGCATTCGAGGCTCCATCCTCCTTTTTTTTTGACAGCATCAGAATGCCAGATATCAAAATAAGCAACAGAATCGACAAGCCTGTTCCTGAAACTTTTCAGAACGATCTGATCTGAGCTGTTAGCAAGAGAGGGCCAGGGAGAAAGACCAATTGTTTTTCCAAAATTTTTGTACTGCATCGTATCTGCCGCAGGGCATAGAATGATATAACTGTATGGCAAAATTTTTTGTTTACGGATACTTACCATGCTTGTAGGGTCATTAATCGTCCATCCATCAAGATCAATGGTGTCCGATCCGGCATTATAGATCTCTATGAATTCAATGAGGGGCAAGCCCACCTCGGGAGAGGGATCCGCAAATATTTCGGTGATAAAGATCCTGGCGGTGTCTGTTTTGGCGGCCACAGGAGAAAGTATCGCAGGGATCTTAAAATCAAATTGATTATTATTAACTATCGCCTTCCCGCTGCAATCCTTTACATTAGAAATGCTCAGAGTATATGTGCTTCCCGGAGTGAATTTTTGACCGACAGTCAGGCTTAGCTGCTTCATTCCGATATCAGAAGTAATTTTTTTAATACTCGCTGATGCAGGGCTTAAAGAGAAGTTATTGGTGATTACTGTTGCACTATTCAGGTGTTTATTGAAAAATACCTTTATTGTAGTATCGGAAGTCTGAATAAGACTGTCAGCTTTTAGAGCCAATTGATCATATGAAGCAATATTTACTGAATTTAGTTTTCCGGGACTACCACCGGAAGTATCTTTTGAGGCGGCCCAGTTAAAATACTCTTCACATTTTGAAAATGGGTCGGTACGTTCCAGGCTCCATCCGCCCTGCTTTTTTATCGGATCCCGATACCAGGTATCAACGTAAGCAACAGAATCAACAATTCTGTTCTTAAAACTTTTCAGAACGATCTGATCTGAGCTGTTGTTCAGCGATGGCCAGGGGGAGATCCCGAGAGTTTTTCCGAAGCTTTTGTATTGAATTGTATCTGCCGCAGGGCATAAGATGAGATACTGCTTTGGGGGGATAAACAGCTTTTTGAATGCTCCAATAGTTTGCGGATCACTGATGGTCCAGCCCTGAATATCGATTGTATCCGCACCCGGATTATATATCTCTATAAATTCGACAAGGGGTAAGCCAATCTCCGGCGAAGGATCTGCAAAGATCTCTGTAATAAATATTTTAGCTGTGTCTGTTCTTTCGGGTACAGGTGGAGGAAGTGTGGCTGTATTAAAACTTAGCTCTGTGGTAGAATTAATCGAATTGCCACTGCAGTCTTTTACGTTGAAAATGCTAAGGTTATATGTTTTAGCCGGCAAGAATTTTTCGCTGAATACTAAGCTTAGCTGATTATAGTCAGCATTGCTTATTATTTTTTTAAGCTTGCCCGATGAGGGGCTAAGTGAAAAATTATCTGCAGAAAAAGTAGCAGCATCCATATGTTTATTAAAATACAAGTTTACAGTAGTGTCGGAAGTCTTTATTAAGCTATCAGTTTTTAAAGCGATGAGATCATAATTGCTGATATTCACCGAGTTTTCCCTCCCGGGAGTGCCTCCCGATGTATCTTTTGAAGCCGTCCAGTTGAAAAGTCCTTCACATTTTGAAAGTGGATCTATCCGCTCAAGCGTCCATCCGCCAAGCCGTTTTGCAGAATTACGGTACCAGGTATCCGAATAAGCAATAGAATCAATAACTGTATTTTGTGGATTCATCAACCTGATAAAGTCGCCCGAGTTGTTCAATCCCGGCCAGGGGGATAATCCATAAACTTTTCCGAACCTTAAATATTCTGCTGTATCAGCTTTGGCACATATGATCAGAAATGAATGAGGAGATATGCTGACAGTTCCAAAGGTTGCAGAACTGGAAGGATCGCTGAACTTCCAGTTTTTTAAAGAAATGGTATTGTTTGTAGTATTGAATAATTCTACAAATTCTACTGATGGTAAGTCGATCTGAGGTGAAGCATCAGCAAATATCTCATTTATTACAAGGTCCCTTAATTTGCTTAGATAGGGCCTGGTATAACTGAAAGATGCGGTATTATTTATGCCAATTTGATTCCCGTTTCTGTCTTTTGCATTGATCACAGTTAATAGATAGGTACCTGTATTGAGTGAAGCAGCCATTCTAAGCCTGTATTTTCCCGGATCAGTTGTAGTAAGTACCTGAGTTGGCGGAGCTGAATTATTGTTAAATGTAAAATTATTTGTGTTTTTAACGCTCAGGCTGTCCATGGCTTCACTGAATATTAACTCCACCGTATTTGTATCAATTACAGAAATGGAACTTAAGACCGGCGGTATTGTGTCAGAAATAATGGGTCCAACTCTGATGTCATCAAAAAAGTGCTTCTGAAAAAAAGAAGAGGTAGACTGCTGAATAAGGATACCGAAATAAGATGAACTGTTAAAGCTAAGATCAGTGGCTGTTCCCTCCGTAAAAAATGAGGAGTTACTGCTTACAATTTCCCGTTCGAGAGTAAAAAGTCCTGAGATTGAACGGCTGATCCTGATCCTTACCGTGTTATTCGTTGAGCCAACTGAACCATTTAGCCCATCAATTATTTTTATGCTGCTTGCTGTTGTGCCTGATCTTTTGTAGAGACTGATTTCATCATCGGTATTTCCAATTCTCAAAAAGTAACCGTTTATTAGAGTGCTTTTGAGATTTTCCTGATCAGAAATGATATATATATCTGTGTAATTTGCTCCTGAAGTGCTGAATTGCAGGTTTACCCAGAATTCCCATTTGCAATTTACGGCTAACGTATTAGTTGTACTCAGATAAAAATTGCTGCTCGCGATGCTTGAGTTTGAACGTAATCGATTGGATGTAACAATAAAATCAGCCCCTGAATTACTACTCATCCACAAGGGATCAGATGTAAAATTTCCATCGCTGAAGTCGTCATTGAGCTGGGCATAGGCCAGTCTGCTGCATAAAAGCAGTAAAATAATCATGATATTTTTCATCAGAGAATAATTTGCTTTTTAAAGTCCCGCATGTGCGGGATTGCATGAGCCTGCCTGCGGTAGGCAAGCTCATGCAGGTTTCATATATGCCCAGGTAGAAGCACATAAAATTTACATAAACTCAGACTTTAAGCTCAAGAAAAATGAGTGTGCGGTTATCCTGAGGTCTTTTTCGGCATACAAGGTTTATGAATTTACCTTTTTTATGTAAAGCAAATATTTAAGGCCATTTAACAGCTTTTCATGGGCTTAAATTGAATTAAACCAAATTATTTAGCATATTTGCTCATACAATTATCATTATTTACAAATTTTAAAAAAACAATTGAAAATGAAAGTCGCAGTAGTTGGCGCTACCGGCCTTGTAGGTTCGGTGATGTTAAAAGTTTTAGCAGAGCGCAATTTCCCAGTTAGTGAATTGATCCCGGTAGCATCTGCAAAGAGTGCCGGTAAACAGATCGAATTCAAGGGAAAGAAGTATACTGTGGTGACAATAGATGATGCGATTGCAATGAAGCCAGATGTGGCTTTATTTTCTGCAGGTGGCCGAACTTCTTTAGAGAATGCACCACGTTTTGCAGCAGCTGGGACAACAGTGATAGATAATTCATCCGCCTGGCGTATGGATCCTGACAAAAAGCTGGTAGTTCCGGAAGTAAACGCGGATGTCCTTACAGCTAAGGATAAAATTATAGCAAATCCGAATTGTTCAACAATACAGATGGTGGTAGTTCTGAAACCGCTTCATGATAAATATAAAATTAAACGAGTGGTTGTATCAACGTATCAGTCTGTGACTGGTACAGGAGTAAAGGCTGTTGACCAGTTGATGAATGAGCGTAAAGGCATAGAAGGCCCGATGGCTTATGCATATCCGATCGATCTGAATGTTATTCCCCAAATAGATGTTTTCCAGGATAACGGTTACACTAAGGAAGAAATGAAAATGATTCTTGAAACCAGAAAGATTATGGGAGATGATTCCATGCGTGTTACGGCTACTACAGTTCGTATTCCGGTTATAGGCGGACATTCTGAATCTGTTAATATTGAGTTTGAAAATGATTTTGACCTTGCCGAAGTGCGCTCTATTCTTGAAAATTCGGAAGGAATTATAGTAGTGGATGATCCGGCGAATTTAAAATATCCAATGCCTATGGATGCTCATGAAAAAGATGAGGTTTTTGTTGGCCGTATACGCAGGGATGAATCTCAGGATAATACATTAAATCTCTGGATTGTAGCAGATAACCTGCGTAAGGGTGCTGCAACCAATGCTGTTCAGATTGCCGAATACCTGCTTGAAAAGAAGTTGGTCTAGTCTAGTACAGCTTTTAATCGATGAGTCGTCCTAAAATAGGTTGACAATTTATTACGGATAAATATTTCCTTGTCA
>CAYHRC010000074.1:0-8814 GCA_964358565.1 uncultured Sphingobacterium sp.
CTCCAAAACCAGAGCGTGTATCTTTTTTCTCAGTGTATGTGTATTTTTTCATCAGAGTATATTTTGTTTTTAACGTCCCGCATGTGCGGGATTGCATGAACTTATAATCATGTTGTTTTGCCTCCCTGCGATAGGCAGGTTAGCGGCAGGCTCATGCAGGTTTAATTTATTTTATTGAGATAATTTTTCTTCAGATCTCATTTTTTGACCTCTCTTAATAATCGCCGAATGTTTCTTCAACCTGCGCCAGTGCGGCTGCCAGTTGTTCATCATTAGGGGCAGTCCCATGCCACTTGTGTGAATGCATCATAAAGTCAACCCCATTTCCCATTATGGTCTGCATTAAGATCATAATGGGCTTTCCTTTACAGGTCTTGGATATAGCAAGCTCCAGTACGCGTACAACGTCGGTCATGTCATTTCCATTCATTTCCAAAACATCCCATCCAAAAGCTTCCCATTTAGCCCTTAAATTTCCGAGTGAAAGAACGTTTTCCGTTGATCCGTCAATTTGTTGTCCGTTTACATCAATGGTAGAGATCAGGTTATCTACTTTGTTATGACAGGCATACATCGCAGCTTCCCAGGTTTGACCTTCCTGTAATTCGCCATCTCCATGAAGGGAATACACAAGCCTGATGTCATTATTCAATTTTTTGGCAAGCGCAGCGCCGACGGCAACTGACATTCCCTGACCGAGTGAGCCTGATGCCACCCGGATTCCCGGAAGGTGTTCATGCGTTGTCGGATGGCCCTGAAGTCTTGAATTTATTTTTCTGAATGTGGCCAGTTCACTTATCTCAAAATAACCAGAACGCGCCAATACACTATACCAAACCGGAGAAATATGGCCATTGGATAAAAAGAACAGGTCCTCATCACGGCCGTCCATATTAAATTTATTATTGTGTTTTAATACATGGAAATATAAGGCTACAAAATAGTCAGCACAGCCTAGTGAACCTCCCGGATGACCAGACTGGCAGGCATGTACCATTCTTACTATATCACGGCGAACCTGGCTGGCAAGTTTTGTTAATTTATCTATATCTGGAGTCATAATTTTTGCTTAAGCGCTGCTAAATTAGCTAATGTTGCTTGAATTGAGCGCCTTAATGTTAAATTAAATCGGATCTGTTTCTGAATAAGGGATGAAAATGGAAATCTTTACGATAGGGATTCTAATATCTGTGCGGATGAGTTTTTCGTGTCGACCTTATCGATTATCTTGCGGATCAGACCATTTTTATCGATAACAAAGGTCTTTCTTGCCACACCCATATATTTTTTGCCGTACATATTCTTTTCAACCCAAACCCCGTAAGCCTGAACGATCTCTTTATCGGTATCAGCTATCAGTGAGAATGGAAGATTATATTTTGTAATAAATTTTTGATGAGATTGCTCATCATCCGTACTTACGCCAAGAACCTCAAAACCATTATTTAAAAGAGACTGGTAATTATCTCTGAAACTGCAAGCTTCAGCGGTACACCCTGGGGTATCATCTTTTGGGTAAAAATACAGGATCACATTTTTGCCATGCAGATCACTCAGTGAAACTCTCTTTCCATTTTGATCATTAGCGCTGAAATCAGGCGCTTTTTTTCCTTCACTTAATTCAGTCATTCAGGTGTTGTTTAAGCCATAAAATTACTAAAATAAATAATTCCTTCAGAATTATTCTGTTCCCGGGCTATCTGTAAAACCTGGTATTGTATATACTGCTGTTTGATTTCATATCGCTTACAGTTAACTGAAAATGATGTTCACCTTTTGTAGTGTTTTCATCAAAAGTATGCCAGAGAGATCCTGTTTTTGAGTCAAATTCCATCAATATCCAGTGCCCGTCTATTGTTCCTGTAAAGCTTTTAATACCCGATAAGTTATCTGAGATCCGGAATTGTATCCTGGAAATGCCCGCCATTGATTTAGCATTGCTGATGTTGACGGGGACAATTCTTGGCGCTAAAGTATCAACAGTGATGTAAAAGCTATCAAAAATTCTGACATCAGCATTTACATAACCATTCTCGTAGCTGCCACCCTGATATGCTTTTTTACTGTTTACTATCAGGGCTTTGGCTTGGAAGTTCTCAGGCAAGGTTTCATCTGATTTTATTGATAGTTTGTAAGCAGTATGCACTGGAGTTAGGCGGTTATGAACATGATGCATTACTGAATACGCCCCGGCAGGGCGGGGGGATGTTGAATAAATAAAGTTCAGATCATTGTAAAGCGCATTTGCCGGTATATTGATCCTAATTCCGTTGGTATCTAGCTGATTAGCTTTGTCGAAAACAAAATGTTTCCCATCAACATGTCTGGCAAATTTTATTGCTGCTGGATTATAGCGGATCTTGAAATTTAAAATACTCTCATTGCCGGCAATATCCCTGACAATATATTGAGCATCATGAATGTTCTGATCGTTAAAGGTGACAAGACCCCGGTTTATTACATCCCGATAAATTGTTAGGGGATTTCCAGGTTCTGTAAAGCTTTTTTGAATGCGACGGCCGGTGCTTAGCATTGTGGGGTAATCTACATGGGAATTTATGCCCCTTGAATTAGCAAAAGAGAACTTTTCCCATACTGCTGAATGAATTGTTTTTCCATCAAGAACCAGTTCAATCGAGTAAACACCATTCTGATTATCCGAAGCAGAGTTTTTATCTGATGCAGCGATCCCGAATCCAACTTCTCCTCCGATGTTAACAAGCACTGCAGGGTTAAGCTGATACCTGCCGGCAGTACCGCTTACGGCAAAAGGCTGTTTTGGTGTGTGTTCACTGAAAGGCTCTCCATTCAAATGATACAAATACAGGCCGGTGATCGCAGGTTTAACCCTGTCCGGAATAGTCAGACCGAATAGCTGTGGGTTGATTGTTTCTTCAGTATTGGTATCACGGATTTCAAAATGAAGATGAGGACCTCCGGAGCTCCCTGTATTACCCGACCAGGCAATGATCTCACCCTTTTTAACAGGAATTTCTACTGGCAGTAAAGGAAAGTCAACATCGAATTGTTCTATGCGGTACTGATAGGTTTTTAGTGATTGACTTATGCGCTCATTATATCTGCTTAGGTGCATGTAAACCGTTGTATATCCATTGGGATGGGTAATATACAAAGCATTGCCGCCACCTCCGATCTGTACCCTCACTCTTGAAACATAGCCATCTGCAGGAGCATACACCGGATATCCCTCGCGCTGATTGGTTTTAAAATCCAATCCTGAATGAAAATGATTACTCCTTAATTCGCCGAAGTTTGCTGCAATAATCGGAGGCAGGTCGAGCGGCGGACTGAAATATTTAGCAGGGTAGCCAGGCGGTGGCTCCTGGCCAAAAGCATGGGTAAACAGCAACAGAAAAATAATGATCGTACAGTTTTTTAGCATATTTTAGGAGTCTCACTTACCTGATTTCAAAATCAAGCAATTTTTCTTCTTCCAAATAGCCTGCCAAATGATCTCCTACATTAACTTTTCCTACACCCGCAGGTGTGCCGGTAAAGATCAGATCTCCTTTTTTTAATGTAATATATTGTGATACAAAAGCAATTATACGTTCGAATGAAAAGAGCAGATCTTTTGTGTTTCCGTTTTGAACCAGGTTACCATTAACTTCAAGTCTGAAGTTTAAATTGCACAGATCAGCAAAATGCGATTTCGGTATAAATTTGCTTAAGGGAGCAGAATTATCAAATGCTTTTGCCAGCTCCCAGGGCAATCCTTTTTCTTTATGTTTTTGCTGGATATCCCTGGCAGTAAAATCAATTCCCAGACCTATCTCTTCAAAATAATTGCCGGCAAATTTTTCTGCAATATGCTTGCCTTCCTTTGATATCTTTAGTACGATCTCAATTTCATAATGAATATCATTGGAAAATTCAGGGTGAAAAAAAGGTTTATTATCTTTCAAAACCGCTGTATCCGGCTTCATAAAGATTACAGGTACTGTTGGAACAGGGTTGTTTAACTCTTTGGCATGTTCGGCATAATTACGCCCGATAGCTATTATTTTCATCAGAATATAATTGTTTTTTAAAGTCCCGCATGTGCGGGATTGCATGAGCTTATATTTTTCACATTGTTCTAATGTTTTCAGCGGCGTTCAAGAGATCACTTCGCTAAGTTCATGTCCTTATGCCTGCCTGCGGTAGGCAGGCTTATGCAGGTTTCATTCAATATTATGATTCCGCCTGGCTAACCGTGTTAGAACTGATGAAAAGCAAGGTCACGAGGTTTCATTCAGCGAATATATGAAGACTGAACAAATTGATACGAAAAAAGGAAATTAATCAGAGGATTGAGATCCGCTTAGTGATGATCTCACTGCCGACACTAACACGAATGAAGTAAAATCCGCTGGTGAGCCTTGAGGCGATATTGAATGAGTTCATTTGCTCTCCGGCTGAAAGCCTTTCAGTCAATAAAGTAGTGATCTCATTTCCAAGAACATCCATGATCTTGATGGTGACGTTGGAATCTTTATTTATTGAATAGGTTAAATTCAATTCATCTGAAACCGGGTTAGGATACACCTTAACATTGTTCAGGATCTTATCATTGTCGTCTGATTTATGGATAGGAATATTTGAAATATTACCGAAGAATTTATCTTTATTAGGTTTAAAAGGTACAAAATTGACCCTTACTCCATTTTTAAGGTATGCCGGTTTATTCAGACGAGTATCAGTTATTTTAGTAGATACCTTGCTTTTTACTTTGGAACTGTCAGCTAAAGATACCTGCGTTTCAGCGTATACATTAACAGAGCCGGGTATTAGAGTAACCAGCAATATCAATATTCCTAAAAACCGCAGGTAGTGGTTTTGCATACGCAATTCAATTAAAAATATAAATATAGGGCTTAATAATATATACGAACGTGTGCCTGTAATGTTTTTAACAATTTTTAACTAAAATACTATCGTATACGTTAATAATGCATCTAATGTTATATATAAATTTAATCATTTTCATTCTAATTTAAACACAAATATTCATTCCTTGTTAAATTGTATTTAAGGTGTACTTTTGTGCCAAATTTTATACGACGTGTCAAAAATTAAAAACATTCACAAACTAACTTCAGCGGGTTTATTAATTAGTTTGGGAATCATCTATGGTGATATTGGTACATCTCCTTTATATGTGTTTAAAGCGATTATAGCTGATCGTATTATCACAACAGATGTTATTTTAGGTGCGCTGTCTTGTATCTTCTGGACGCTGACGCTTCAAACTACGATTAAATATGTAATCATCACATTACGTGCTGATAATAAGGGGGAAGGAGGGATATTGTCCTTATTTTCTCTTGTTAAGAAAAAGGGGAGATGGCTTGTTATTCCGGCCATGGTGGGGGCGGCGGCAATGCTCGCTGATGGGATGATCACTCCTCCGATTACAGTCTCTGCTGCGATTGAAGGTTTGAGGATGTATTATGCAGATATTCCAACTGTTCCAATCGTCATCCTGATCATTTCTCTGCTTTTTCTAATTCAGCAGTTCGGAACATCCATTGTAGGGAGGGCTTTTGGTCCGATGATGTTGGTTTGGTTCAGTATGATGGCAGTGCTTGGTGGTATATATCTGGCACAGTTTCCTGAAATTCTAAAGGCCATTAATCCATACTACGCTTACGTATTGTTATCATCAAATCCTAATGCATTATTCATATTAGGTGCTGTATTTTTATGTACTACCGGAGCAGAGGCACTTTATTCAGATCTGGGGCATTGCGGAAGATCTAATATTCGTATCAGCTGGATCTTTGTTAAGACATGCCTCTTACTTAATTATTTCGGTCAGGGAGTCTGGCTATGGCAGCATCAGGGCAGTACGCTGGCTATTGGCGATAATCCTTTTTTTACTATCATGCCGGAATGGTTCCTGATCATCGGGATAAGTATTGCGACAGCAGCCGCAATTATTGCAAGCCAGGCTTTAATATCAGGTTCTTTCACTCTTATATCTGAGGCTGTGAGATTAAATTTATGGCCAAAGGTTAAAATAAATTATCCGAGTAATCAGAAAGGACAGTTGTATGTTCCTTCAATGAACCTCATATTGTGGATAGGCTGTATCGTTGTTGTTCTTATATTCAGAGAATCTCAAAATATGGAAGGCGCTTACGGACTCGCAATAAATTTAACATTCCTGATGACCACGATACTGGTGGCTGTTTTCCTGAAACGGAAAAAGTTTCCAAATTATATTATTGTCCTTTTTGTTAGCCTGTACGGAATGATTGAATTGGGCTTCCTGATAGCCAATATGGCGAAATTTCTTCATGGCGGCTGGTTTACCTTGCTTCTTGCTTCGTTCATATTATCGGTTATGTGGGCATGGTCATCCGCAAGGAAGATCAAAAACCGCTTTGTAAAATTTGTGGAGATAGATGATTATTATCCCATCATTACGGAGTTAAGTGAGGACGAATCCGTACCTAAATATGCCTCTCAGCTGGTATATTTAACCAGTGCCAATTTTAACTCGGAGATTGAATCGAAAATCATGTATTCCATTTTGCAGAAGCAGCCAAAACGGGCAGATGTTTATTGGCTGGTTCATGTGGATGTTACCGACGAGCCTTTCACAAGACAATATGAAGTTGATTTTCTCATTCCTAATAAATTGATACGGGTTGATTTTAAACTCGGGTTCAGGGTTGAGCAGCAGATAAATGTTCTTTTCAGGAAAGTGGTCGAAGAGCTGGTGAAAAATGGAGAGGTTGATATTGTCAGTAAATATAAATCACTGAACAAGCATAAGATCATTGGGGATTTCAGATTCGTTGTACTCGAGAAAGTGCTTTCACGATCCAATGTTTTGAGCTTCATTGAAAGGTTTATCATGGATTATTACTTCATTCTGAAGAAATTCTCTCTCTCTGAAGAACGTGGTTTCGGACTCGACATAAGTTTCGTAACCATCGAAAGGGTGCCATTAATTGTATCAACACAGGATACAACGGAACTTAAACGTGTAATTTAGCGTAGAGACGCATAATTATGCGTCTCTACGGTTGAGCTTACTTTTATGATATCCGTAAGTGAAGTAAATGATCAGACCAAGCACAAGCCAGATCAGGAAGCGCAGCCAATTAGTATAACCAAGTTCGGTCATCAGATATAAGCAGCTTAAGAGGCCTAATACTGGTATCAGCGATAAGCTTTTAGTGAATGAGAGAACTGACATGGTTATCGCTGCAATTATGAACAGAAAATAAGGAAGTTTATCCTTATAAACATGCCAGTCACCTGTATGTTGAAAGAGAGAAAGTATCTGGTTCCTGAATAGCGCAAATAATACAAGGAATAGTATGGGTACAATGTACTTTGAATTTACATAGGGGATGCGAAACCGTTTGTGTTTAGCATCAGTGATATTTTCTTTGGGTAATAACAATACACCTCCGCAAACCAGCACAAATGCGAATAATGTTCCAATGCTGGTCAGATCAGTCACTTCGGTCAGATTCATGAACAATGCCGGAATTGCCACCACAAAGCCTGTTACCAGTGTTGCAAACCAGGGCGTTTTATATTTTGGATGTATGCTGGAGAATTTTTTTGGTAAGAGGCCGTCCCGGCTCATGCTCATCCAGATACGCGGCTGTCCCATTTGAAAGATCAGAAGCACACTGGCAGTAGCTATAACGGCACTGATCGAAATGATATAACTTATATTTTCCAGGCCAACACTTTTAAAGACGAATGCCAGAGGATCTTCCACCTGAAGTTCTTTGTAATTGACCATACCTGTTAAAACCAGTGCCACAAGAATGTATAACACCGTACAGATAATTAATGAATAGATCATTCCTTTTGGAAGATCCCGCTGTGGATTCTTGCACTCTTCGGCTGTGGTAGAGATGGCATCAAAACCAATATAAGCAAAGAAAACACCCGATACCCCTTTCATCATTCCTTCAAAACCATTTGGTAAAAAAGGATGCCAGTTCGCTGGTGTAACATAAAAGAAGCCCAGTATAATAACTCCTATTACAACACCAACCTTTAGAAAAACCATTGCATTTGTGGCCCTTTTAGTCTCCCGGATGCCAATATAAACCAGGTAAGTGATCAAAAAGACAATTCCAAGCGCAGGTAAATCGGCAATAAATTTAAAATTGCCCGATCCTGGTGCTGTTGCCCATGCTTCGCCGGCATATTTAACTTTGTCACTTATGGTGCTCAGTTCAGTTCCTGAGGCAAGCAGTTGTGAATGGGCTTTTGAGGCGGTAAGGTAATCCATAGTGAGGTAGGCCGGGATATGAATGTTAAATCCCTCAAGAAGATTAGTGAAATATTCACTCCAGGAAATTGCAACAGCAATGTTCCCAATAGCATATTCCATTAAGAGATCCCATCCAATTATCCAGGCTACCAACTCACCAAAGGATGCATATGCATAGGTATAGGCACTGCCGGCTACAGGGATGCGTGATGCAAACTCAGCATAACATAAAGCTGAAAATCCGCATGTAATGGCTGTAATTACAAACAGGATACTTACTCCGGGACCTCCATTAAATGAGGCGTTCCCGATAGTTGAAAAGATGCCTGCACCAATTACAGCGGCAATACCCATTAAAGTAAGGTCCTTTACATTCAGAACACGTCTTAGTTCCTCTGAATTACTTTCAGCATCAGAAAAGCCTGCTTTGCGATCCTTCATGATGAGATCAATAGATTTTTTCCTGAAGAAATTATTTGACATAATGCTGGATTTTGAAGGTTTTGTGATCAAACATAAAAATTATTTAGTTTTGAAAACAATTGGATATCCAATAATGAATA
>CAYHRC010000074.1:8914-10107 GCA_964358565.1 uncultured Sphingobacterium sp.
TGACTAATTCTATTGTTGAACTATTCTTTTGGACAAATATCCGTCATAATACATTTTTTGATGAGTTTTTTAAGATCAGCATCATGTTCGGTGGCCAGTTTACAATCACAATTATTTGCCCGGGATTGCAGGTTGGATGGATTTATTGAGAAAAGCCAGGGAGAAAGAATTATATCGGTTTTCTATGAAAATTAAAGACTATGTATAATTAGGCTCTCTTTTTTTTACGGCGTACAATGAAAAAGATGACCAGGCCTATTGTTAATAAAACAGCTGCTGAGCCTACTATTAAATACATAGTATTATCAGGCTTGCCGGCATTAAGTGATTCAGCTGTGAATTGGTCTGTTGGGTTTAAACTTTCGTTAACTTCTATTGAATTAAAGAATCTTTCACGTTCGGGAAGAGCATACTCCTTATGGATATCCTGGTAAAGGAATTGAAACGTATAGGTAGCACTGTTTGCATGCAATATCCTGAAATCCCGGTACAATATTCCACTTCCTGAATCGATCTGCATGGTGAAATCTTTGACAGTTAATTTTCCAAGAAGAGTATCCTTTTCATCCTTAACAATAGCATCAGGGGATGATTGCTTAATGTTGCTGATGTAATCATCATAATAATCCTGCAGGTGTTTTTGCCGTTCAATATCCGGAGTCACCAAAGGCCTGTCAGGGGTCTTAAATATCATGATAGTACCAAACGGACTAACAGCTACCAGACTATATTTTTTATCCTTTTCGCTTTTAGTAAACCCCATGGGAAGTTTTACCGAAACAGCGCTGTCGATTTTTACAGTTTCCCAGGTTTGTGAAAACGATAAATAGGGGAAGATAAATAGTGCAAGAACGAAGATTATTTTTTTCATAATCAAGTTAAGCAATAAGTGTGCAATATTTTCAGACCATCAAATATTTTTGAAAATCAATTCATTGAAGACAGGAAAATTAATTGAGCTTATCCAGTTCTTCTTTTACAAATTCTGCCAGGTCTTTTACGTAGGACGCACTAAAATTAAACTCGATTCCGGCCGTTTCATAGATCTCTTTGATCGTTTTTGTATAACCGAGTTTTAAGGCCTCAAGATACTTCTGCAAGCCTTTTTCCGGGTCGTTTCTGTAATTCTTCCAGACGGCGATTGCTCCAAGTTGCGCAATTGCCGCAGCAGCGGATCTTCCATGATGCTTTTG
>CAYHRC010000075.1:0-9787 GCA_964358565.1 uncultured Sphingobacterium sp.
CCGATACTTTTATGCTGTTCCGCGATATATTCAAAATTTATGCTTTCTATCAGTTTTTCATCCTGATATCTGATATAAATGGGTAATACATGGTCGTTCTTGAGTGTAAGCTTGGAATCGTGATGGTATTTTTTGTATTCGTACCGGTAATCATAACGAAGGGCTGCGATATCCGATAACACTGCTGATCCTGTTGGATGGCCTCCTGCACCTTTTCCATAAAATAACTGCTGGTCTGCAAAGGCAGCCTTTACTGATACAGCATTGTATTCGTTTTCGACGTTATAAAGAAAATCTGTGGAAGGAACCAGACAGGGAATAACGTATAATGCCAGTTCCTGGTCATTAAGTTTTTTTGCTGTTGGAACTAATTTTATCTTCAGATTATGTTCCTGTGCGAAATGAAGGTCGGCAACCGAAAAATTCTGTATTCCGATATTCAGCACATCTTCGGGTTTAACAAAAACACCATAAGCATGTGCTGCAGCAATAAGAAGCTTAAATTTAGCATCATAACCTCCAACATCCAGAATCGGGTCTTTTTCAGCAAAGCCCAGCAGCTGCGCCTCGGTTAGTGCTTCAGCATATCCCATGCCTTCATTTGCTATTTTAGACAGGATATAATTTGATGAGCCATTAAAGATGCCGCTGATCGAGTGAAGCAGTTCATTATCGTAATACTCTTCCAGATTCCTGATTATGGGAATACTTCCGCACACGGCTCCTTCGTACAAGAGTGAGGTTCCGAACTCTTCCTGAATTGAAACGAGTTGGTCCAAATGCTCGGCAATCATCTTTTTATTTGCAGATACTACATTCTTCCCACTCTTAAGAGCCGTAGAAACGATATTAAAAGCAGCATCAGCATCGTTGATCAGCTCGATCACCGTATTAATTTCAGGATCGTTTAGTATCTCAGTTTCGTCAGTTGTAAATAATTCTGCCGGAAGGCTGCGTTTCTTTTCCGGATTTTTGATTGCGATCTTTCTGATCTCTATATTGAGGTCTTTCGTGCTGATGATATCATGCAAACCCTGGCCAACAACACCAAAACCAAATAGTCCTATAGTTAGTCTCTTACTCATTGTTTATGCTATTTTATGCATGCTGATCACGGCATTATCCGGATCAGCCTTTTTTAAAAAGTTGCCTATTTCTTTAGTTAAAATTTCTGTTTCTATTAAAAATCCATCATGCCCGTAAAATGAATTAAGTTCTGAAAATTGTGCATTAGGGATGTGTTTAGCCAGATATTGCTGTTCCTCTATCGGAAAAAGCACATCGTTTACAATTCCTATGACAAGTGTTTTAGCATGGATCTGCTTCAATGCATTTTCAGTTGAAGAACGTTTCCGGGCAACATTATGACCATCCATGGCCCGCGTCAGATACCAGTAACTGTAGGCATTGAAGCGGTTCACTAATTTTTCACCCTGGTAATTTTGATAGGATGAAGCTTTAAAGTCGCCTATCTTATCTGCACCAACCTCAAGTTGTGTGGCTGCATAGGTTCCATAACTTCTATAAGACAGCAAAGCAATGCTTCTGGCTACTTTCAAGCCTTTTTTTCCACCATTTTCAGATTGAGAATAAAAAGTCCGGTCGGCCGTAATAGCTAAACGCTGACTTTCATTAAAAGCAATTCCCCAGGCAGAATGCTGTGCATTTGTAGCAATGAGCACCAGCTTCTTGATTTTTTGAGGCTCTAGAATGGCCCATTCCATGGCCTGTTGTCCGCCAAGGGATCCGCCAATCAATAAACCAATCTCCGAAAGTCCAAGATGCTCTGCAAGCAGTTTATGAGCTGCAGCAAGATCCCGGACAGTAAAATCGGGAAATGAAAGATAATAGGGTTGACCTGTAACAGGATTTTGGCTTAATGGGCTTGTCGTTCCATAATGAGATCCAAGTATATTCGCACAAACAATAAAATGCTCTTTCGGATTAAACAGGCAATTTTCACCAAATAAGCCTTTCCACCAGTCAAAAACATCAGAATTAGCAGTCAATGCGTGACAAACCCATACTACATTATCCTTTTTCGCATTTAAAGCACCATAAGTATGATAAGTAACTTCAAGGTTATTTAGCTTTTTTCCGCTTTCTAACCTGAAAGGTTTTTTGTGCTTATAAGTATTCTCAGTATTCATTGTATCTTTTATGATCTTCCGGATTTTCATACAGTAAGAACTAGTGTTGTTATCCAATTATCTATTTTATTGATGCAAATCCCAGCTCCAGATCGGCTTTTATATCATCAATATGCTCTATCCCAACCGAAACTCTTAGTGATGAAGGTTTTACGCCTGCTGCCAGTTGATCGGCATCACTCAGTTGCTGATGAGTGGTAGCAGAAGGCTGGATGATCAGTGTTTTCGTGTCTCCGACATTAGCTACATGGCTGATCAGTTTTAAATTATCAACAAATTTTACTGCAGCTTCTTTTCCACCTTTCACCTCGAAGGATAACACTCCTCCAAAACCATTTTTTAAATACTTTTTGGCGTTTTCATGATAAGGACTGCTTGGGAGGCCCGGGTAAACAACTTTCTCTACCTGAGGATGTGCCTCAAGCCATTGTGCAAGTTCAAGCGCATTGTCAACATGACGCTGCACACGGAGAGATAAAGTTTCTAATCCCTGTATCAATAGGAAGGAATTAAAAGGAGATTGAGACGGCCCAAAATCGCGTAAGCCTTCTACGCGGGCACGTATAATAAACTGAATATTCCCAAACGGTCCTGCACTGCCAAAAACATCATTAAAAACTAAACCGTGGTAACCCTCTGACGGTTCAGAGAATTCCGGAAATTTACCATTTCCCCAATTATAATTTCCTCCGTCAACAATTACACCCCCGATGCTTGTACCATGCCCACCGATCCATTTAGTGGCTGATTCAACAACAATATTTGCACCATGTTCAAGCGGGCGGAATAAGTAACCAGCAGCACCAAAAGTATTATCTACGATCAGGGGCAAATCGTGTTTCCTTGCTATTTCCGCGATCTTCTCAAAATCAGGGATGCTAAAGCTGGGATTGCCTATTGTTTCAAGATAAATAGCTTTTGTTTTATCATCAATAAGGGGTTCAAAGCTGGTGAAATCATCGCCATTGGCAAAACGCGCCTGAATTCCAAGACGTTTGAATGATACTTTAAACTGGTTATAAGATCCTCCGTAAAGGAAAGACGATGTCACAAAATTATCACCCGATTGAAGAATATTATTCAATGCAATAAATTGCGCAGCCTGTCCGGATGCAACTGCTAATGCAGCAACACCACCTTCCAGAGCAGCAACCCGTTTTTCGAATACATCCGTAGTTGGATTCATTATACGGGTGTAGATATTGCCGAATTCTTTTAGTGCAAAAAGGTTTGCACCATGTTCTGAGCTATTAAATACAAAAGAGGTAGTTTGGTAAATAGGAACGGCGCGTGAGCCTGTCGTAGGATCTGCTTCCTGGCCTGCGTGTAACTGAAGGGTTTCAAATTTCTGTGCTGACATGATCTACTTTTTTATGATGTTATGTGTAAATTTCTTGTAGGATGGAGAGTATCTCAAAGCTTTGCTTTGCTATAGGGACCGTATAATTAAAATTATTTAAATTATGCGATCCTTCAACAACAAGGGGGTACAGGCATACACATGCAATACATTGCGATGATCTTGTTCTGAACTGCTGAAAAATGGATTGAACTTTCCGCTTTGGGAAATACAGGGACTTTAACTTTTTCTCTTTTCATTTTATTATAAATTTATTTTTCCCTTTCGGGACAGGAATTGGCACCTTCCCCGAAACTATCGGGGGGTTGTCAGTGGGTCAATGAGCCTGATCTCTCGCCACTTCTGTATAAATCAATAAAACAAGAGTTTATTGAAGACAGATTGGTATTGCTACCAAATTATATTCCAAATATATGAGGATTGTTATAATGAAACCAAATTTAATTTTTATTGAATTATTAATTGCTTGTCTGTCAGCTAGTTAATTTTACCTGTTTATTGTAAAGCCTGCTCCAGATCTTCTATAAGATCATCAATATGTTCAAGGCCCACAGATACACGTATTAGGTTTGCAGGAGTTTTAGTATCCGGACCTTCGATAGAAGCACGGTGTTCTATCAGGCTTTCAACGCCTCCAAGACTGGTAGCCTGTGTAAAGATTTTGACAGCGTTGACAACTTTCCTGGCCTCATCTGATCCTCCCTTAACTAAGAATGAAAGCATTCCTCCAAAGGAGCTCATCTGTTTTGCAGCTATTTCATAACCCGGATGAGTTTGCAGGCCCGGATAGTATACCTTTTGTACATTGATGTGCTGTTGAAGGAAGCGGGCTAAACTCATGGCATTTTCAGCATGGCCGCGCATACGATAGGGAAGGGTTTTTATACCACGCACTGTCATATAGCAATCAAAAGGGGCTGGAACAGCACCAGATAAAGATTGTATATTCCGAATTTTTTTCCACAGAATATCTTTTTTCTTCGTAGCAAGAGCGCCTCCAATAACATCACTGTGCCCGCTCAAGTATTTTGTTGTTGAATGCATCACGATGTCACAGTCGAGATCAAGTGGCCGTTGAAACATCGGCGTACTGAAAGTATTATCACAGGCTACGGTTATTCCATTAGCTTTAGCAAGCTTAACCAGCTCTGTGAGATCACAAATTTTTAAAAGAGGGTTGGAGGGAGTCTCTATCCAAAGTAATTTAGTTTCAGGCCTTATTGCTCCTTTAACGGCTTCGATATCTGCCAAATCTATAAAGTCTACTTGCAGAATCCCCTTGAATACCTGGATCAGCTGATTTCGCAGACCATGATACATATCATCGGGTGCGATAATATGAGATCCGGGCTCTAATGCCTGAAAAATTGCACATCCTGCAGCATTCCCTGATGCAAAAGCACAGGCATCGGCAGCGCCTTCAAGCTTTGCCAGTACATTTTCAAGAGATCTTCTATTGGGATTATCGATCCTTGAATACATATATCCTTGCGGATATCCACCGTCCTCTGCACGCTGAAAGGTCGTTGATAAAGTGATGGGCTGAATAGCGGCTTTTGAATATTCATCAATCTTGTTGCCGGCATGGATGGCAATAGTTTCAATCTTCATAATTTATTGTTTGAATACTTTGACAATATTAATTTAATTATCAAAAGTTTGCGCTTCTTCCTCCCATTTAATTACAATTGCATGTTATTTTATTGACAGTTGCAGCATTATGCAATTTAATGCTTTTACATGCTAATGATAATGTTTGCTGCACTTAACGTACTTTTGAACAAAGAATTTAAATGAACACTGAGCCTAATCTTGATCTCGTTTTACTTGATAAAAATCTTTCGGCTGATCTGCGGCATATAGCAGAAAAGGTGCAGTCAAACATGCGTATTTCGTTTGACGACGGTTTGCTCTTGTACAATAAAGCTGATCTCGGCTATTTAGGTGTTTTGGCAAACTATATCCGCGAAAAGCGGCACGGTAACAAAACTTATTTTAACAAAAACTTTCATATTGAGCCAACCAATTTATGTGTTTACGATTGTAAATTCTGCTCTTATTCGGTCCTGATAAAAGAAAGATCGGAAGGCTGGGAGTACACCATAAGCGAAATGATGGATATTGTAAAAAAATACGATAGCCAGCCTGTAAGCGAAGTACATATAGTAGGGGGGGTGTTACCTCAGTATGATCTGAAATTTTATTCAGAATTATTCACTGCAATTCGATCACATCGGCCTGAACTTCATGTGAAGGCTTTAACTCCTGTGGAATATCATTACATATTCAAGAAAGCTAAAATTGACTATGCCACCGGGATGAAATTAATGAAAGAGGCAGGCCTGCAGTCCATACCGGGCGGCGGCGCTGAAATCTTTGATCCTGAGATCAGACAAAAAATAGCCAAAGATAAATGTACAGGTGAGCAATGGCTTCAAATCCATGAAGAGTGGCATAAATTAGGGATGCGATCAAATGCGACGATGCTTTACGGGCATATTGAAGAATTTAAACATCGGGTTGATCATATGGAACAACTTAGGTCGCTCCAGGACAGAACAGGAGGTTTTCAGACCTTCATCCCATTAAAGTTTAGAAATCAGGATAACCAGATGTCTGCTGTTCCGGAAGTATCTGTGATTGAAGATCTTCGCAATTATGCCATTGCACGTATTTATCTTGATAATTTCGATCACATCAAGGCCTACTGGGCTATGATAAGCAGAAGTACTGCGCAGTTATCATTGAATTTTGGTGTTGATGATATTGACGGAACCCTGGATGATACCACCAAAATATATTCTATGGCAGGTGCTGAAGAGCAGCATCCGGCAATGAGTACACAGGAATTGGTTGAGCTTATCAAACAAGTTGGCAGACATCCCATTGAACGTGATACGCTTTATAATGTACTTACCGATTATCAGGATCACCAATTTCCGGAAGAGGAAAAGCCTGAATTTTATAAATTACCTGTGCTCAATTGAAAAAAACCTTATACATTATCCGTCATGGTGAAACTGAGCTGAATAAACTCGGGATTGTTCAGGGGCGTGGAATGGATTCTGATTTGAATGATAAGGGAAGAATACAGGCTGAGGCATTTTACCAGGCTTATAAACATATTCCATTCGACAAGATCTATACTTCGACCTTAAAAAGAACCCACCAAACCGTTCAAAAGTTTATTGAAGCTAATATTCCATGGACACAATATCCCGGATTGGATGAATTAGGATGGGGGATACATGAGGGTAAAGAGAGTACTGATGAGATAAAATCAGATTTTGACCGGATCTTACATCATTGGAAAGCAGGAGAACTGCATCATAAGTTTGAATCAGGAGAAAGTCCTCTTGATGTTAAAGAACGTCAGCTCATTGTCCTTGAAAAGCTCATTGAAGAGAATGAGGATCAAAATATTTTAATTTGCATGCATGGCCGCGCCATGCGTTTATTTCTTTGCCTTCTGACGAATCGCCCCCTCTCAGAAATGGACACCTTTCCGCACTCCAACACTACTCTCTATAAAGTTGAGTACGATGGTAAGGAATTTCACATCATTGATTTTAATAATACGAATCACTTAAACTACCCATTCGACCAGTTTTGAATAAAATAAAAATTTCTGCCGTCAGCTATACCAACACCCGGCCATTTGTTTATGGTATCCTGCATTCAGGAATACTGGATCAAATTGATTTGAGCTTAGATATCCCTTCACTTTGCGCTACTAAACTAATTGAAAATAAGGCAGATATAGGACTTGTACCCATAGCGGCTTTACTTCATATCAAGGATTATCAGATCATCTCTAATTACTGCATAGGAGCAAAAGGCAAAGTCGATTCAGTGTTTATTTTTAGCAATAAACCCATTTCAGATGTAAAGACATTGCAGCTTGATGCCCAGTCAAGGACATCCAATAGCCTTGCAAGAGTCTTAATAAAGAACCATTGGATTTTACATCCTGAGTTTGTAAGCGAAGGGCCTGCTGATGCATTTGTACAGATTGGCGACCGCACGTTCGGAAAGAAAGACCAATTTGCCTTCAAGTATGATCTGGCAGAAGAATGGTTTAATTTTACAGGATTGCCCTTTGTTTTTGCAGTATGGGCGGCCAACAAAGCTATTCCTGAGGATTTTAAAATTGCATTTAACTCAGCTTTAAAATATGGTCTGGATCATAGGAAAGAAGTTATCTCTGATTTGTCTCCGGTAGACAATTTTGATCTGAAGGATTACTTAATGAATAAGATCGATTTCAATTTGGATGAGCAAAAGCTGGAGGCCCTGGCAAAATTTCATCAACTGATCAAAGAACTTTAATTGGGTCTTATCCTTATCATGAATTAAGCAGATTTTTACAACCTGCTGATAACCAATTGAATAGCCTCATTAATGATTTTTGCCGGATTTGAAGCGAACTTAAATCTTACACGACTTGCAAGTATAGCGTTAACAGACAAGGCTTTATGGCCTAATGTTTTAGCCAGAGCATAGATACCTGCCGTTTCCATTTCAAGGTTCGTAATGCGATTTTTTCCTGATGAGAAGGAGCGAAGCAGATCTATAAGACCCGGAATCGCATTTTTTGCCCTGAGTTCACGACCCTGAGGGGCATAAAACCCTGGAGCTGTAACTGTGATTCCCCGTGGGAGATCTTTCCCTATTTTCTCAAGTAAAACTGAATCGGCAGCAGTCAGGTATGGTGAAATCCCTTTTAAATGATGCAGATGTGATTTTATCGCATCAAGAATCGTGTGCTCATCACCAGATATTTCATGAAGGTAGTAATGCATAAGTGCATCCAGACCCAAACCAAATTCGGAAACTAAAATGGTTCCCATTGGTAAATCCTCCTGTATGGCTCCTGATGTTCCAATCCGAATAATACTGAGGCTTTTTAAGCTTTTATTTGGAAGGCGGGTCTTAAAATCAATGTTAACCAGCGCATCGAGCTCATTCATCACGATATCAATATTGTCGGTTCCAATACCCGTTGAAATCACCGTTATCCTCTTTGAACCAAGATATCCGGTATTGGTAATAAATTCTCTTTTACCTTTCCTGACCTCGATACGATCAAAATACCTGCTAACCTCAGCCACCCTGTCAGGATCACCGACTGTAATAACTGTATCAGCAATATCTTCCGGTAATAAATTCAGGTGATAAATACTTCCATCCGGATTAATTATGAGATCTGCTTCTGATATTGGTTTCATACTGCTTTTCGTAAAAACATTAGCATAAGTTTTTTAACATAGCCTGATAAAGTCCAAATGGAGTCCTTCAATTTTCTCCAGTTTTGCGGTAATTAAATTCACCGCCGATTGCCGGATCTCAACCTCTAAGGAACAGCTGGAATCAAAGTCCTGATGGAAAATTTTCAGACCCTCATCCTTGATTATCTTCATCACTTCATTCATTTGCAGGTAGTCAAAACTTAACTTGTAGATAGAATTTACGGTCTGATTAATAATTTTTGCATTGTTAAGCGCATCTATTGTTGCTGATTTGTAGGCATTAATTAAGCCCGGAACCCCCAGAAGCGTTCCCCCGAAATATCTGACAACGACCGCAAAAATATTGGTCACATCAAAGGAAAGCAAAGTATTTAAAATAGGCTTGCCGGCTGTACCCGAAGGTTCACCATCGTCATTGACACGAAAAACACTTCGATCGGGGGTTAATCGGATGGCCCAGCAATAATGCCTTGCTTTTGGATGCAGTGCTTTAATGCTATTCAGAATGTCTTTAATTTCGGTTTCTGATCTGATTGGATATAGATAAGCCATGAATTTGCTGCCCCTGTCGCGAAATATTCCTTCTGTAGGTTCGCCGATCGTTTTATAAGTATCATCAAACAGCATCTATTATCTTATTGAACAAAGGAGATCAGTAATATGGAAATCAGAGCAAGCACAATACCTGCATAATTCAAGCGGCTAAGCTTCTCACGAAAAATGAAAACTCCAACTAATGAACCTAAAAGAATTACTCCAACATTCATAGCCGAAAATACGATAGATGGACTTTCAGATAAGGCCTGATGTGCTTTTAAATAAAAGAGGATATTCCCAAAATTAGCAATACCCAGGATCCAGCCACATAGTACAGCAACCACGCTGAAACTGGTTTTTTTTCTGATATACAAGTAAAGTAAGGCAATTACCGAAAGCAGGAAAGCCAGTATAAATACAAAAAATAATGATGAAGTGAACGGGATTGCCTGTGTACGGGCTATTTGCTTAAAAAGTATGTCTATCAGTCC
>CAYHRC010000076.1:0-9782 GCA_964358565.1 uncultured Sphingobacterium sp.
TCCTGGAATAATTACCAAACTTTCATGCCCTTCTCCGTCAACAGACTGCACGCCGAAAAAGTAATTGTCCTTAGAATAATTTAGGGTTGCCGTTGTATCGCTAACAAAGATCTTTTCCTCCCAGACAGGACTGCTGGTTTCCCGCATCAGCACATAATATCCTGCAGGTTTTTCACCCTTAGGGACCTCCCATTTGAGGACAGTCTTATTTGTCAGCTGGCTTGTTATAATACCTGCATTTTGAGGTTCGCGGGGAGCTAAAGCGAGATTAGCTAATGAAGCGAGGTTTAGCCGCGCTATTTTCTGAGTATAATTATAATCTACAAAATCTGGCAGATCTCCATAATCAATCCCATTTTCTTTCCGGACGGTCTGATGCTGGCGTTCGAAATTTTCGTTCATTTCAGTTATCCTGATACCGGCAAAGCCTTGCTGGGAAAATGGGGTATGGTCCCCGCCACGCAGGTACCTGTCACGGCGATAAATCAATTTAACATCAAGCTGATCAACATATCGTTCTCCAACTTCTTTCAGATACCTGGCAAACTGTCTGGCAGGACCATCATTTTCAGATCCGGTACTTGTTCTCCGGGCAGCTTCCTCAGCCGTCTCAACAACAGAGACACCTTCACTAAAAACCCGGACACTAATGTTATCCCTGAGGCCTGTTTCCATACCGAAGGTATTGCCGACAATATCATTTGTGATCATGCCAGCCACGTTCCAGTTCTCATTCTTTGCCCTTTTTGCCAGATTAACTGCTCCATATAATCCCTGTTCTTCTGCAACCATCGCAACGAATATCAGGGTACAGTTAAACTTATACTTACTCATCACACGGGCAAGTTCCATCGCTGTGGCAGTTCCTGAAGCATCATCATTTGCTCCCGGGGCTACAATTTTAGCATCATTTACATCGCTTGCCCGTGAATCGTAATGTCCGGAAACAATGAATACCCTGTTATCCGCAGGATCAGTTCCCGGAAGGATAGCTAAAACATTTTTCATTACCGTTGGTACCGTCACCCGTCTGCCATCAGCAGGCTGAGTAAATGTATCGAACTCCACCTTCAGACGTCCGCCTGACTCTTTTGAATAACGTTCCATTTCAGATTTGATCCAGTTACGGGCTGCTCCGATGCCTTTTGTTGCGCTGCTGGTATCGCTCATGCTATGCCGGGTTTCAAAACCCACAAGCTTCCTAACAATCCCTTCGATACTTTTGGCAGATACATCATCAACCATCTTTTTAATTAACTGATCCTGTTTAACGATCACAGTTTGTGCCCGGGAAAGCAAACCTGATAAAGCAAGGATTATAAAAAGTAAATATTTCATTAAGAATATAATTTATTTTTAAGTCCCGCATGTGCGGGATTAATTAATTGATCAAATATGTTTATTAGTCTAACTGAATTTTCTGATGTCTTTCCGGGATTACTACCGCCTGAAATCCCTTAGCAAGGATCTTATCTCTGAAAGTCCGCTGAACATCATATTCTCCGTGTACAAGGAAGATCTTCTTTACTTTTGAAGCATCCTGACATGAAATAAACTGAAGGAGATCCTCATAATCGCCGTGTGCACTCAAAGAACGGATAGACCGCACCTCTGCCCTGACCTGAAACTCTTCACCAAAGATCGTAACAGTCGTGTATCCCGCCATCAGCCGTCCGCCCAAAGAATTAGGCTCACAATAACCAACCATCAGAATAGTGTTTTTTTCATCAGTGATATTATTCTTTATATGGTGCTTTACCCTGCCAGCCTCTGCCATTCCTGATGCAGAAATGATCACACAGGGCTCGGGATCGATATTTAAAGCTTTTGAAGCATTTACATCCTGAATAAGGGATAATTTTTTGAAACTGAAGGGATCTTCATCATGAAGCATGACATCCTGAACTTGTTTATTAAAGTTCTCGGGATGGCTTTTAACCACATTGGTAGCCTTGATTGATAATGGGCTGTCTACATAATATTTTACATCAGGAAGGATACCTCTTTGTTCAAGATGGTTCAATGAATAAAGCAATTCCTGTGTCCGGCCGACACTAAATGCCGGAATAATTAGCTTTCCCTTCCGCAGAATACAGGTTTGAAAGATAATTTCCCTCAGCAGATTTTCGGCAGGTTCTGCATCCTCATGCAAACTGTCGCCGTAGGTCGATTCGAGCAAAATATAATCAGCCTGCGGAAATTTTTCAGGCGATTTCAGGATCAGGTCGCCATAGCGACCCACATCCCCACTGTAAGTTATATGGCTTGTCTTCCCATTTTCCTGAATAGTCAGATGAATTGCAGAGCTGCCAATAATATGTCCTACATCAGTTAGAAGGACCTTTACGTCTTCATTTAGCTGAAACTCCGTATTGTATTTTATGATCCTGAACTGGTGCAATGCATTCATCGCATCATCATCGGTATATAGCGGTTTCAGCAGGGGCAAGCCTTTACGAATTCTGTGTTTATTACTGTACTCTGAATCCTGTTCCTGAATTTTAGCCGAATCCATTAATAATATCCTGGCAAGATCCATGGTAGCTGCGGTGCAAAAGATCTCACCTTTAAAGCCTTGTGCTACCAAACGGGGGATCAGGCCGCTATGGTCAATATGTGCATGAGATAAAATAACATAATCTACTTCTGAGGGATTGAAACCAAAATGTTCATTCAGCTGGTCTGTCTCTTCACCCATACCCTGAAACATTCCACAGTCTAATAAAATTTTAGTACCGCTATTTAAAGTGATGAGATGCTTACTGCCGGTTACGTTACGGGCAGCTCCATGGAAACTGATGTGCATATATTTGAATTTGATTTCAAGATAGCAACATCCCGGATAAATAAAAGTGTTAATATAAAAAAACTAAGATATTAGTTGTATAACTAAATAATTAGTTTTAACTTTGAATAAACTCAATACTATTTTCTAATGGAAATTAAAGAATTAACACGAGCCGAAGAGCAGGTGATACAGGTACTTTGGAAACTCGAAAAGGCTTTTGTAAAAGAAATTATTGAGGAATTTCCAGCGCCCAAACCGGCCTATAATACGGTATCAACAATCATTAGAATACTGGAAACAAAAGGTTTTGTGGATCATGAGGCTTTCGGTAAAAGTCACCGATATTTTGCCCTGGTCAGTAAAGAAGAATATAAAAGCTACGCCACCGGTAAGCTGCTGAACAACTATTTCGGCAACTCGGTAGAAAGCATGTTTTCATTTTTCGTAAAAGAGAAAAGGATCGATTTGCAGGAGGCGGATGAGATACTTAAACTAATTGAAAAACTTAAAACTAAATAGTCATGAGCAGCTTACTATACCTTTTACAGGTTAATATTTACTTGGCCCTATTTTACGGATTTTATGTTCTGTTGCTACGCAACGAAACCTTTTTCAAGCTAAACCGGATCTATTTGGTAGGTGGCGGATTCCTTTCGTTTTTGATCCCGTTGATGCAATCAGAATGGGTCAAGTCATTGTTCATAACACAGAAGGTGCAGCAGGTTAGCCAAACTGTCACCTATGAGATGATCAGCTTTACGGTAATAAATCCTGATAACATAGGAATAACAGCTGCCGAGTTTTGCTTGTCCATATATCTGGCAGGTGCAAGTGTTTTCCTTTTACGCTTTATATGGCAACTAAGCCGGGTTCGTAAAGCTCTCAATCATTCTGGATCAAAACAGGCCTTTTCATTTTTTAATAAAATTACCGTGGACCCTACATTGTATGGAAAAGAAACTATTCTGAGTCATGAACGGGTACATGCCCGTTACTGGCATTCGGCAGATATTTTATTTTTTGAGCTGATTGGTATTATCAGTTGGTTTAACCCGATTGTTTACCTGTACAAAAAAGCCATTAAATACATCCATGAATTTACAGCAGATGAAATTGCCGCAGGGCATGAAAACAGTAAGTCAGATTACGCATTGTTGCTGCTGAGCAATAACTTCGGAATACAAGCACATCAATTTACCAATAGTTTTTTCAATCACTCATTATTAAAAAGAAGAATAATTATGTTAAGCAAATCAAGATCAACACGGACAGCTTTATTAAAATATGGCTTGTCAGCCCCACTTTTTGCAGTAATGCTGGTATTTTCCTCGGCCACTATAAAGCCCGAGAAAATTGAAAATTATGCGGAGAGCCTATCCCATTCACAATCTGATCAGTTTCCTGTAATTATTCAACTACGCTCGGCCATCCAGGATACTATTCCATTATATATTGTAGATGGGATAGAAATACCTTCTGAAGAATTTACCCAAATAAATCCGAAGCAGATTAAAGCCCTCCATGTATTAAAAGGCGAGAAGGCCATGGCAAAGTATGGTCAAAAAGGTCAAAATGGGGTTATGGAGGCTTATATTAACAGTTCTGCGCCAGTTCAACCAGCAGGTGCGAAGCAGATTACAATCCAGGGAAGCGGCACCCAAAATAGCACTTTCAAATCCGGACAAGGAAATACTTCCGGTTCAGGAACCTATTCAACCAAAGACAGTAAAACATCTTTAGCTGGTTTTAAGGGATTAGTTGTAATAGACGGAATTCCAATTGAAAACAACTTATTGAAAACAATAGATCCAAATACGATCGAATCTATGAACGTACTAAAAGGAGAAGCAGCAATAAAAAAGTATGGAGATAAAGGAAAAGAAGGTGTAATTGAGATAGCCAGCAAAAAGAAATAATTCAATCTAAAAACTCCACTCCTTGGTCTGTATCCCCACAGAGCAAACTTTAGTAAATTAATTTGTATAAGTGTCCCACACTTTGAAAGTGTGGGACACTTCCACTCTGGGCCACAGACCATAGAGCAAGCAGTTCTCCAAAGGAGTCGCTCTGGGACAGGATGACAAGTTATTCATGAGAAAACATAAACCGGATTGAAGCGGCAGCAAGAGTCCTGAGTTTTATCAGGAAAGGACTAGTATTACCGAAACCCAGGATTACCGTATTCCCTTTTCACAAAAGAGCCCGCTCAATTTGCATTGAACGGGCTCTTCTTTTTTTATATTGTCGATTAATCTACAGACTAAATTTCTTCCTTCTTAAATAATTTAGCAGTAAAGTAATCGCGATTCATGCGGGCGATATTGGTAATAGATATCTCTTTCGGACATTCGGCTTCACATGCGCCGGTATTTGTACAATTTCCAAAGCCTTCTGCATCCATCTGTGCTACCATTGCCTGGACGCGGCGATAACGTTCTGGTTGACCCTGAGGCAATAAAGCCATCTGTGAAACTTTAGCCGAAACGAATAGCATCGCAGAAGCATTTTTACAGGCAGCCACACAAGCTCCGCATCCAATGCACGTTGCTGAATTAAAAGCTTCATCTGCAATAACTTTAGATATGGCAATACCATTGGCATCAGGGACACCTCCTGTATTTACGGACACAAAACCACCCGCAACCTGAATCCGGTCAAACGCAGAACGATCGGTGGCAAGATCCTTAATTACCGGAAAAGCGTCTGCACGCCATGGTTCAATAACCACTGTTTCATTATCTTTAAAACTGCGCATATGTAACTGGCAGGTCGCAATTCCATGCTTAGGGCCATGAGGCCTTCCGTTTATATGCAGTGAGCATGACCCGCAAATACCCTCACGGCAATCATGGTCAAAATGAATAGGATCATCTCCCTTTTTAATAAGCCCTTCATTAACTACATCAAGCATTTCCAGAAATGACATATCCGGAGAAACATGGTCAGCCTGATAATTAACGAAATTACCCTTTGCTTTGGCATTTTTCTGACGCCATATCTTTAACGTCAAATTCATATTTTCACTCATTTTATATTGAGATTTGAGATATGAGGCATGAGATATGTGATATTCTCCAAAATGTAACTTCTGATTATATCTGATACCTGATTTCCCATATCGGTTTTGTTATTAGATGAGATATGAGATTAAAACCAGCCGGTCTCCTATCTCATATCTAAATTCTCTTGTCTATTTATAACTTCTCTGTGTTAACTTAACGTTTTCAAATACCAGCTCTTCCTTATGTAATTCTTCAGGCTGGTTATCGGCTTTGAATTCCCAGGCAGCTGCATAAGCATAGTTGTCATCATCGCGTAAAGCCTCTCCTTCATCTGTCTGACTTTCAAGGCGGAAATGTCCTCCGCAGGATTCTTTCCTGTTTAAGGCATCATCTACCATGAGTTCACCCAGTTCAAGAAAATCGGCTACCCGCCCGGCACTTTCAAGGTTTTGATTAAATTCTTCATTCACTCCTGAAACAAGGGCATTCTTCCAAAAATCTTCTCTTAAAACACGAATTAGCTGTTTAGCCTTTATTAAGCCTTCTTCTGTACGTGCCATTCCGCAATATTCCCACATGATTTTGCCCAGATCGCGATGATATTCCTTGACTGTTTTCGATCCTTTCAGGGCTAATAATTTATTGATCCTTTCAGTAACGCTTCTTTTTGTTTCTTCAAAAGCAGGATGGGCAGTTTCAACCGCTTTCGGTCCGATAGTGGCAAGATAATCTCCCAAAGTATAAGGGATCACAAAATAGCCGTCAGCAAGACCCTGCATCAGTGCAGATGCTCCCAGGCGGTTGGCTCCATGATCAGAAAAATTCGCCTCTCCTAAACAGTATAAACCGGGAACTGTGGTTTGCAGGTTGTAATCAACCCATAAGCCACCCATAGTATAATGTGATGCAGGATAGATCCGCATCGGCTGTTTGTAAGGATTTTCATCAGTGATCTGCTGATACATATCAAAAAGGTTTCCGTATTTAGCACGGACTGCATCCTCGCCTAAACGACCGATTGCCTCAGCAAAATCAAGGTATACCGCTATGCCGGAGGTTCCAACTCCCCGACCCTCATCAACTATTTCTTTGGCATTACGTGATGCTACATCCCTTGGGACAAGATTACCGAATGCCGGATACTTTCGTTCAAGGAAATAGTCACGATCCTCCTCTTTCAGATCAGTAACTTTCAATTCGCCTCTTCGAAGCTTTTGTGCTAACTCAACCGTCTTCGGAGCCCAAACTCTTCCATCGTTACGCAATGACTCCGACATCAGAGTCAGCTTTGACTGATGATCACCGCTTACCGGGATACATGTTGGGTGGATTTGTGTGAAGCAGGGGTTCGCAAAAAAGGCTCCGCGTTTATGTGCTTTCCATGCAGCTGTAACATTACAACCCATCGCATTTGTTGAGAGATAAAAAACATTTCCATATCCTCCGGTACATAAAAGTACCGCATGAGCAGCATGGCTCTCAATTTCACCATTTATCAGATCACGGGTAATTATACCTTTGGCCTGACCATCGATGGTGACTACATCCATCATTTCATGACGGGTGTACATTTTTACCTTTCCGAGATTGATCTGGCGGTTCAGTGCAGAATATGCTCCCAATAATAACTGCTGTCACGTTTGTCCTCTGGCATAAAATGTCCTTGATACCTGAGATCCGCCGAAAGAACGGTTATCTAACAAACCTCCGTATTCCCTTGCAAAGGGAACCCCCTGAGCAACGCACTGATCGATGATATTTACAGATACCTCGGCTAAACGATACACATTACCTTCGCGTGAACGATAATCACCACCTTTTACAGTATCATAGAAAAGGCGATGCACACTATCCCCGTCATTCTGATAATTCTTGGCAGCATTTATACCCCCCTGTGCAGCAATAGAATGTGCTCTCCGTGGACTATCCTGAAAACAAAAAACCTTGACATTATAGCCAAGCTCTGCGAGAGATGCAGCAGCAGAAGCTCCGGCCAGACCGCTTCCCACTACGATAACTGTATACTTTCGCTTATTAGCGGGGTTAACCAGTTTAAGGTTGAACTTATGTTTAGACCATTTCTCGGCTAAGGGGCCTTCTGGAATTTTAGCATCTAATTTCATTTCAGAAATATATTTTAATCCTGATTACTCAGGCAAATGTGATAAGCCTATTTAAAAATAAAAAAATACACAGGCATGGCTGCAAAAGCCAATGGGATAAGGACCCCAAATACCCAGATACCTAAAAAGCGGATAAGCGGAATATATTTTTTATGATCCCAGCCAATCGTTTGAAAAGCACTTCTAAAGCCATGAATTAAGTGGAAGGAGAGAGCCGCCATTGCAACCACATATAATAACACATACCACCATGTCTTAAATGCGTTCTGTACAACTTTATACAGGTCTTTAGAAACAATTATCTGTTTGCCAGCCTGTGCATCAATATAGTCAGAATGAACGAGTCTGTTGGCATGATAAGGTAATTCTGAAACCTGAATATCCCCTGGATCATCCATGTTTATCTCGTATTTGGCATAAGGCAATTCGGCATTATGATATTTCCACCAAAAATCACCCATATGCACTACTAAAAATACCAAAAGGACGGTTCCGAGGATACCCATGTTACGGGAAGTCCAGGGGCTGTTTGCATTGCCGTTTTGAACCGCATATGCAATTGGCCGTGCTTTTTTGTTTGCAATTGTTACTATTAAAGCATAAACCGCATGGATTATAATGGATGCATATAATAAATATGACACCACCTTGATTGGTGGAAAATGCGTCATGAAATAAGCATAGGCGTTGAATGCCTGCCCTGCATCATCTTTAAACAACTGAAGGTTCCCAACCAAATGTACAATCAGGAAAGCACACAGGAATATGCCTGTCAGGGCCATCACCAGTTTTTTCCCCAATGAGGATGAGAACGTTTTTGCGAAATTGCTCATTACCTTGTTCTAATTATTATTATTATTTCAGGCAGCAAATTTATCATTATATGGTAAAAAACATACAATTAAACGATCCGGCTTTCAACAATTATTCAATTTAGAAACAATCTAAATCTCTGCCGGATAAATATTGCGGGATATTTCAAAAACCGATCACCTTATTTTTAAGAACAGCAAAAACATGGTCACTTTTGGCATGTTTTACGCATACTTTGATTAAGGGTATCATGTAAGTCGAATTCGAGGTCGGTATAAAAACTATCATTCAGAATGTCATGATTTCCACGAACGAGAACCATGCGGATTGTTTTGTGCAGTGAGCGCCATAAAACCAGCCAGTCCCAATCGTTATTCATTTCACTGTGAAAAAGATCCCCAAGAAAAACAATAGAAAGTGGCTCATATTCCTGAATGAGATCGGATACCATAATAAGGTTTGATCCAGAAACTTAAAAGGCAGGGGGATCGAAGTCATGGGGCAAAAATACGAAAGCCCTCCCAAAAATTGAGAAGGCTTTACGCTAATTAGATTAAGAATTATCTTACCTGAAACTGGTACCGCATTGGCAGGCCTTCAGGAGTGATGGCATTGACAGTAGCCATATTATTTTTGCCGGATGAAATTGCAGCTTCAATATCTGCTGTTTTATTGATTGGCCGTCCATTAATTGATGTGATTATTGTTCCCTGAGGTAAGCCAATCTGGTCGAAAAAGCCATCGGGTTTTACATTTGTGACAATAACACCACTATTAGTTTTGTATTGTTTCTTGAGTGCGTCACTTAAGGGAGCAAAACTGGCACCCAAATTTCGCGTAGCGGCACTTTCCGGACGATTTTCAGCAGTTTTCACTGATTCTTCGCCTTTTAAGGTAACATTTGCAGAAAGCAGCTTTCCACTTCTCAGGAATGATAGCTGTACTTTATCACCAGGGCCAAGGCGGCCAATACGTTCCTGCAAGTCTGAAGGAGAAGAAATCTGATTTCCATCGACCTTCGTAATTATATCGCCTTCTTTAAGTCCGGCCTGTGCT
>CAYHRC010000077.1:0-6664 GCA_964358565.1 uncultured Sphingobacterium sp.
AGCGGTAAATGAAGACATGCTCATTGTTGGAGGCTACAGCAATCCCCATGGAAATGACAAACAGGAGTTTATCCCGGTAGTGAATTCGGTGCCCGGAGAATTAGGGATCATAACAGCAGCGGTAGCAGACACAGGTTATTTCAGTGAAAATAATGTATTAAAAGTTCAGGGGCAGGAAATTGAACCCATTATAGCCGTTTCCAGAGAACAGCATAACAGCTTTCTGGAAACTTTCTTAAATCAGGGGGGACAACTAAAGCCGGGCGATACAGTGATAGAGAAGATGCGGCAACGGCTCAGCAGCAGGGAGGGCGCTGGTATTTACAAGAAGAGGAAGCAAACCGTTGAACCCGTCTTTGGGATCATAAAGGAAGTGTTAGGATTCAGGCGATTTTCGCTCAGAGGTGAACAGGAAACTGATGCTGAATGGTCTCTGGTATGTGTTGCCTATAATTTAAAACGACTTTTCAAGCTATCAGTAGTCTGAAAATGTAAAAACAGGCTGTTTGTCTGAAATTGCCGGTGCCCGATCTGATACTTACATGTTTTAAGGTATAACCGGGCTTGTTGAAAAACTTGCAAGGCGATTTTTATTGAGAAAAATGACTCAATTTTTGAATTTTAATTTTTTGCAAAAATCAAGCCCGACAGGCTCCTAGTCCTGATTACAAGAATGATTGGAATGGAACATATAATGGCAGAACTTTACCACAAGGTACTTATTATTATATCCTCGACATCGGAGAAGGGGGGATGAGTAATCCGAGGGGATTTATTACTCTATTAAACATTGGTAAGTCCTAATAAGATGACATAGCCACAATTTTGACCAATACTCCGGTTTCCCGGAGGCAAATAGAAACGAATGAGATCATTAATAAAATACACAACAAAAACAGGGTGGATACTCTTACTTGTTCTGAGTACCAATGAGAAAGTACATGCACAGTCGAACTCTCTGGGCTCTTCCTATTTCCAGAATCAGTATTTGCTGAACCCAGCCATGGCAGGCTTAGGTGTTAATGGTTTAAATCTTAATCTGGGTTCAAGAAAACAATGGAACAATATTCCCGGCAGCCCCTCTACCCAGGCCATTACCACTGATTATGACTTAAATGGGAAAGCTGCCATTGGAATGAATTTGAGCAGGGATAAGTCCGGTTTGATCCAGCGCTTGCGTGCAGCGGGGACATTTGCCTATCACTTACCCCTGAATGAAGAAGGCCGTGCCATTTCATTCGGAATTTCTATGGGGATGATGAATGAACGTATTAACCTGGAAGATGTCAGAGGTGATCAGAATGATATCATTCTGGGGAGATTCAATGAAAGACAAACCTATCTGGATGGAGATTTTGGTGCAGCTTATACGAGCAATAACATGACCTTTCAGACTGCGATTCCAAATATGAAGGAATTCTTCAAAAAGGATCAGATGGAAGGAACTGTAGACCCCGCCATTTTCTTTTCAGCTGTCAGCTATAAATTCAAGGGAGAAGGCACCCTTGGTATCGATATTGAACCCAAAGCAGTCTACCGGGTGATTAATGGAATGGATAATATCCTGGATTTCGGTGCCAATATTACCTATGCGAACCGGGTAAACTTTTTCGGCATGTACCACAGTACCCAAAGCGCCACTTTCGGCCTGGGTATGATCTATCAGGATTTAGGCTTCAGCGGGATCTACAATACCAGTACCGGTATCCTCAATCAATATACCACCGGTAATTTTGAGATCAGTTTGCAGGCCAGGTTGTTTGGGAAGAAATAGGAATTGGTTGCCTGTTGTCAGAAGAAATGCTGCTGATTTCAAATCAGTACTTCATCTTCAGACACAATACCGTCATCCCGATCCGCCCTTCGCGGAGATGGATCTGTTCAAATCAGTAATTCATCGTCTTGATTACTGATTCCTGATTCATTTATTATCTCAATATTATTTAAATATCAAATTAACCCAAATGCCTAATTTTTTATTAATTTTGATACTTAATGAGATTCCTGTCCCCCGGATTTTTATTTGCCCTCCTGACGATCGTCATACCTGTCATTATCCATCTTTTTAATTTCAGGAAGTTTAAGAAAGTATACTTCAGCAACGTCCGTTTTCTGAAATCGGTTCAGATCCAGACATCTTCAAGGCAGCATCTTAAAGACCGCATGATACTCCTGGCGCGGATTCTGGCACTGACCTTCCTTGTATTTGCTTTTGCCCGCCCTTACATTCCTAACCCCTCAGAGGAAAATGCCTTTCAACAGCAGGTAATAAGCATTTACATCGATAACTCCTACAGCATGGAAACCCTGAGCAAGGAAGGAACCTTACTGGAGGACGCCAAGCGAAGGGCAAAAGAGATAGCATCTGCTTATAGCCTGAATGATAAATTCCAATTATTAACAAACGATTTTGAAGGCAGATACCAGCGATTGCTCAACCCTGATGAGTTCCGTAATGCGGTTGATGAGGTTAAGATAAGTCCGGTGAACCGTAAACTGGATCAAATCCTGAGCAGGCAGCAGGATGTGTTTTTAAAAGAACCTAATTCACGGAAGACAATTTATATTATTTCCGATTTTCAGCAGAACATCCTTCCTGCGTCCTCAGTAAATATGGATAAGAATATCGATTTACGGCTTGTGCGTTTAAAAGCTAATCCCCAGCCAAATATTTCGGTGGACTCAATCTGGTTTGCCTCAGCAATTCATAAACCCGGAGATGCGGAAAAAGTGGTTGTAAAACTAAGGAACAATTCGGATCAGGTAGCTGAAAACATTCCTGTCCGTGTGATCATTAATAAGCAGCAGAAAGCCATTGGAAGTCTTACCATCCAGCCCCGCGCAAGCTCTGCCGATACCCTTTCTTTCAGTGGTTTGAAAGGCGGATGGCAGGAGGGAGAAGTTCAAATAACTGATTTTCCTGTTATTTTTGATGATAAGTTCTACTTCAGTTTTAATGTTCAGCAATATCTTCCGCTACTCCTTATTAACGGCAGCTCTGAGAATGAATATTTAAATTCCGTATATCGCTCAGATCCCTTTTTCCGGGTGACTAACCTGCCGGCAGGTAACATAAATTTTTCTGAATTAAGCAAATACCCCCTAATTATTCTGAATGAGGTTGGCCAGATAAGCCCGGGCTTAACTCAGCAGCTCAGGTTTTATATTAGTCGCGGAGGCAGTATAATGATCTTTCCAGATCTTGGTGGTGATCTTGATCCTCTTAGAAAACTGCTGCAGTCTGTGGGAGCTGATGTACCGATGGAAATTGTAAGCTCAGAAAGCCGCGTATCCTCAATTAATCTGCAGCACCCTGTTTTTAAAGGCGTTTTTGAACATATCCCTAAGAAACTTGACTTGCCGGCTGTAAAAAAATATATCCGTTATAGCTCCAAAACAAATACAAGCAGGCAAAATTTACTTGAACTTCCTGGAAATACTGTGTTTTTTAGTGAATACCGGCTTGGCAGAGGTAAAATTTACCTTTCCGCCGTACCTTTGGATGCCGAATCCAGTAATTTTGCGAGGCATTCAGTTTTTGTACCCATTATGTACCAGGCTGCTCTGTTATCTTTACAGGATCAGAATCTGTTTTATAAATTAAACAGAGAACAAATGATAGAACTGCCAAAAATTACTTTGAATGCTAATCAAACACTTAAATTAAAGAAAGATAAATTTGAGGCAATTCCGGATCTCAGGCAACATGAAAATCTTTCGCAATTATATGTGGCCGATCAGATCAGGCAAACCGGAAATTATCAATTATTCAAAAATGATAGTTTATTGGCAGTCCTTTCATTTAATGATGGCGGAGACGAGTCTAACCTGAGTTATGCAAGCAATAAAGATCTCACTGCTAAATTTGCTGATCAGAAAATTGATTTTATTAATCCAGACCCTGCATCAATGCAGAACGCAGTAAAATTTATCAATAAAGGAACACCATTGTGGAAGCTTTGTCTGATCCTGGCATTGATATTTCTGGCTGCAGAGATATTGCTGATCCGTTTTTACAAAAAATCTTATACTAAACCTGTTCTCAATTGAAGAAATTATTAATTCAGTCAGCCACCATTATCCATCCTCAAAGTACCTTCCACGGGAAAGTATCTGACATCCTCATTGTTGATGGTAAAATCTCAGAAATAGCAAATAAAATTTCTGTTTCTGATAATGATATAGTCAAGGTAAAAGCGAAGGGACAATTTCTTTCCCCCGGATTTTTTGACCTCAATGTAAATTTCGGGGAACCCGGATTAGAAACAAAGGAGGACATAGAAAGCGGTTGCAGAGCTGCTGCTGCCGGTGGGTTCACAGGTCTGGCGCTGATGCCAAATACGCAACCTCCAATTCATTCTAAGTCCGAAGTTAACTATCTGATTAACAGGGCAAAAAATAATCTTGTGGATATTTATCCTCTGGGTTGCATCAGTCATAACCGTGAGGGTAAAGAAATGGCCGAAATGTATGATATGCAGCAATCCGGGGCGGTAGCATTTACAGACGGTAACCGGCCCGTATCTGATGCCGGCCTGATGAGCAGGGCATTACTTTATACCAAATCCTTTGAAGGGCTGATCTTCTCTTACGCCGAAGACCAGGATATTGCCGGTAAAGGGAAAATGAATGAAGGTGTGATGAGCACCTTCCTTGGTATGAAAGGCAATCCATCACTGGCCGAAGAACTAATGGTTTCCAGGGACATTTACCTTGCAGAATATCACGATTCGCGCATTCACTTCAGCACTATCAGCAGTGCTAAAAGTGTCGATCTGGTAAGAAAAGCCAGGAAGGCCGGACTAAAAGTAAGCTGTGATGTGGCTGCTCATCATCTGGTACTCACAGAAGCAGAATTAGAAGGCTTTGACAGCCAGTACAAGGTAAAACCGCCGCTTCGTACAAAGGAAGATAAGAAAGCGCTTATCGCTGGTCTGAAGGATGGTACAATTGATGCCATCGTTAGTCAGCATACGCCTCATGAAATTGAATTTAAGAATGTTGAGTTTGAAATAGCTTCCTATGGAATAACAGGGCTGCAAACCGCACTTGCTTTAGCCTTAAAAGCAGGCCTGAGCCCTGAACTGATCGTGGAAAAGATGGCTATAGCACCCAGAAATATTTTGGGGCTTCCAATTGAGGACTTGAAAGCCGGAAATAGTGCTAACTTTATTGTGTTTGATCCCTCAGAAGAATGGACCCTGAGCGAGACAACAAATGCTTCCAAATGTTTAAATTCACCCTTCATGGGCGGAACTTTAAAAGGAAAAGTTAAGCTGGTTTATAATAATGGACAATACTTCACATATTAAACAGATCATATGAATGCCAGTGTTAAGGAAGCAATGCTCACTGCTTTGAGTCAGTATTCTTCAATCAACAAACAGGATAGTAAAGGATTTTCAGATGCTCTTGTAAATGTGTTCAATACTGACCAGATTTATCTGGATAAAGTAGCAGCACTTGACCGGGAATTTGATGAAAGACCTGCATTTGAGCCCTTGCGCGAATTGTTTTTTGATCTTTTACTTATCAATTTCTTTGATGAAGATGTCAGGAAATTGGAAGAAGATTACCTGGATTCCCCTGAATGGGAGCTTATAGAAGAGAAAACGCTGGATCGCGGTACAGAGCTTTTAAATCTGATGCTTTATCTGCAGGAATGCAAGGACGAGGCGATCGAACCTGAACTGGGTGATTTCCTTCGTGAATTTTTGTTAGTTGAAGAGGATGAATTCCAGGACGAACATCGTATTTATGAGGAAGTGATAGCTAACCAGATCCTGGTTGAAAGCAGTCTTGAAGAACTTGCCCGTGTTAGCAGCGAGCTTCCGGAAACTTCTGAGCTGAAGGAGCTGTTTTACCCGATGGTCGGTTTTTTCAGAGAGCAGGACCCTGATGAAAATGAGTACAGGGAGTTTTTGAAAAATAGTGTTAATCCTGATTTTGATTCAGCAGTGTATTCATTATTAATATCGTATAATCAAAAACTAAATTAAACCTAAAACGCGCAATTATGGAATCATCATTAGAAAATCTGAACAAGGCCGCAGTCACGAATGGCATTATTATCGGCATTTTATCTTCTGTTATTGGGATCGTGACTTTTTATATGTTCCCATCCTTGTTGGGTTCAATGTCTTTTGGTATCGGTAGCCTTATAGTGTCACTTCTGATTTATGTATTTTTTACCCTCGATCTGAGGAGTAAGGTAGGAGGCTACTGGAACTTTAGGGAAGCTTTAAAGGGTATATTTCTGATGGCCTTTATTGCCGGATTGTTCTATTCAATAGTGAATTTTGTTTTTTATAAATTTATTGAGCCTGATGCATTTACCAAGATCTCCGGATTTGTTGAGGAAGGGATGTCTAAAACATTTGAAAGTATGGGAATGGAACAGGAAAAAGTGGATGAGGCAGTAAGCAAGCAGGTAGAAGGTATGAGAGCACAGTATGACCCAACACCTTTACAATTCCTTAAAAACCTGGGTATTGCTGTTTTGGTTCAGTTTGTAATGTCACTGATTTTTGCTGCGATTTTTAAGAAAGAAGCTCCTGTATTCGCATCTGTTGACGAGGAAGAAGCAGAATAAGCATATATAAAACTTCAGCGTGCAGGTTTTATCAATTTTATTGATGAAATTTGCACGTTTTTATTA
Organism: uncultured Sphingobacterium sp.; assembly: GCA_964358565.1. Lineage (GTDB taxonomy): Bacteria > Bacteroidota > Bacteroidia > Sphingobacteriales > Sphingobacteriaceae > Daejeonella. Next base: position 6,659 of record CAYHRC010000077.1, read on the forward strand.
GAGAGT
>CAYHRC010000077.1:6764-9760 GCA_964358565.1 uncultured Sphingobacterium sp.
ATCTGAAAATGAATATATCTGTAATTGTTCCTTTATTTAATGAGGCGGAATCACTGCCCGAACTCAGCAGCTGGATCAGCCGTGTAATGAGCGAGAACGGGTTCACTTATGAGCTCATTTTGGTTGACGACGGCAGCAATGACGGCTCATGGGAGGTTATTGAACAATTAAAGAGCCAGCTTCCACAGATTGTAGGGATCAAATTTCGCCGTAACTATGGTAAATCTGCCGCCCTGAATGTTGGTTTCGAAGCAGCTCAGGGTAACGTCATCATAACCATGGATGCAGACCTTCAGGACAGTCCCGATGAAATACCTGAACTTTACAGAAAAATAACCCAGGAAAATTTTGACCTCGTTTCTGGCTGGAAACAAAAACGCCATGACCCCCTGACTAAAACGATACCGACAAAATTATTTAACAACGTTACGCGCCGCATGTCTGGAATACATAATCTCCATGATTTTAATTGTGGTTTAAAAGCGTACCGTAAAGAAGTTGTAAAAAGTATTGAAGTTTATGGAGAAATGCACCGGTATATTCCCGTTATCGCCAAATGGGCAGGTTTTACCCGGATAGGAGAACAGGTTGTAGAGCATCGGCCGCGTAAATATGGTACTACCAAATTTGGGTTTAGCCGCTTTGTTAATGGCTTTTTGGATCTGCTTTCTATATTTTTTGTTGGCAAGTTTGCTAAACGACCGATGCACTTTTTTGGTACCATGGGGGCACTAAGCTTTCTTACCGGAACTGTAATGGCACTTTGGATAATTGGTGAAAAACTATATCATATTGCCTGGCATATCCGGTATACCCGCGAAGTTGTTGATCAGCCGCTTTTTTATATTGCCCTGGTAGCTATCATTGTTGGATTTCAATTGTTTTTGACCGGTTTCATTGCAGAACTGGTATCCCGAAATTCTCCCGAACGTAATTCCTATCAGATTGAGAAAACGGTTTAATCACTGCCCTGTTCTTTATTGTCATAATTCAATAATAAATGCTGTACCAGCTTCTTATTCGTTCTTAAGCAGACTATAATATGTTTTTCTCTATCATCATTCCCTTATATAACCGTCCTCAGGAAATTGATGAATTGCTATATACTTTAACACAGCAGAGTTATCTCCAGTTTGAGGTCCTTGTAATAGAAGACGGATCGCAATATGATGCAAAGGATATTGTGAACAGTTATGCTGATAAATTAGATATCAAATATTATTATAAAGAAAACGCCGGTCAGGGCTTCGCCAGAAATTATGGCTTTGAACGGGCTAAAGGTGATTATTTTGTGATGTTTGATTCGGATTGTCTGATACCAATGGATTATCTGGAGATTGTTAAGGACTATTTACTTGAACACCAGCTTGATGCTTACGGTGGTCCGGATGGAGCCCATGAATCATTTACACCAGTTCAGAAAGCGATCAGTTATTCAATGACATCACCCTTTACCACAGGCGGTATCAGGGGTAATAAAAAACACATCGGGAAGTTTCACCCCCGAAGTTTTAATATGGGTATTTCCCGTGAGGTTTGGGAACGAACCGGGGGCTTTATTCTGACCCGTCTTGGCGAGGATATTGAATTCAGTATCCGGATTCATTCACTTGGATTTAAGATAGGCCTCATTCCGGGTGCTGTTGTTTATCATAAAAGACGGACAGATTTCATACAGTTCTACAAGCAGTTGCATTTTTTTGGGAGAGCCCGTATTAATATTTATAAACACTTTCCATCTGAATTAAAGCCGGTGCATTTCTTCCCTGCACTTTTTACAATTTTTATCCTGCTAAGTTTAATTTTTAATATTTTACAATACCCTCTGGCTGAATTATGTAATTTATTTCTGGCTATTTTTGTTTTGTTGATATTTTTCCATTCCTGGACAACAAACAAATCAGCAAAAGTTGCATTTTTGAGCATTATAGCTTCTTTCATTCAATTAATAGCCTATGGCCTTGGTTTTATGCAGGATTTTTGGAAACGAATTATTTTAAGACAGAATTAGTATATGGATAAAGCAATTTCAGTAGCAGAAGTAATGGCAGATGCCTGGGCGCTGGCTAAGAAGCATTTTTGGATTTTGATAGGCTTTACCGCTGTCCAGTTTGTATTCATTTTCATCATTACAACTTTGCTTGCCAGTATTTTTGGCGGTACCAGTGGTGCTGGAGTGCTAACTCAGAATATAATCCTTAGCCTGTTTGATGCCTTCTTTACGGTGGCATTTTACCAGGTTTTTTTCAAATTGATTGATGACTCTGCCGATCCGGAGTTGCCGGATTTTGTCCCAAACCTGATGAAAGCACTAAATTTCCTGCTTGTTAAGTTGATCATCGGACTTATATTGGTGTTTATAATTGCTGTCATTAGCTCTCTGTATTTTATTAATTCCCCCAGTATTGATACAAGTAATCCATTGAGTTGGGATCTCTTACCCGTATTCGTGCTGATTGCAATTCCAATCATTTTCTTTACGATAAGACTTTGCTTTGTGGTATGTTTCATAGTTGATCAGGATTCAGGTTCTTCAGAATCAATCAGTCAGAGCTGGGCCATCACTAAAGGTCATTTCCGCTTTATATTGTTCTTGTTTCTCATTATGTTAGGGCTTAATATCCTTGGAGCAATGGCCTTCCTGCTCGGATTATTGTTTACTGTCCCATTTTCAAGTTTGATTCTGATAGTTACGTACCGGCACCTGGTAAATAATTATATGGATGAGGAAGAGTTGCTGCTTGAAGAGCCCGAGGAGGAAAATGGGAATTAAATCCATATTAGCAAAGCCCCTGGCTGCTCTGGCAGTGATGAAGATCAATAAATGGAAAAAGAATTCCCTGGCAGTTCAGCAGCGTATTCTCGCAGAACTGATCAAACAGGGTAGCAAAACCGCTTTTGGAAAAGATCATAAGTTTGCTGGTATCATATCTTATTAAGAATTTAAATCTCAGGTACCTATTTCAGATTATGAAGATTTGAGGCGTTATATTGAT
>CAYHRC010000078.1:0-9727 GCA_964358565.1 uncultured Sphingobacterium sp.
TTATGGCTTATGGTACTTTCTTAAATAAGGGTATTAAATCAGAGCCGATCCTGGTTGAAAAAATAACAGATCATAATGGAAAGGTCATCGAAGAATTTGAGTCAAAACAAAAAAGATCCCTCAGCGAAGAAATTGCATGGCTGATGTTATATATGCTGCGGGGCGGCATGGAAGAGCCGGGCGGTACTTCACAGGCCTTATGGGAATGGGATCTTTGGAAAAATAATAACCAGATCGGTGGTAAAACCGGAACCTCATCAGACTATGTTGATGGCTGGTATATGGGCGTAACCAGGGACCTGGTAACCGGAGTATGGGTAGGCTGTGATGAAAGAAGTGTCCATTTTAAAAGCTCGGAAACCGGTGAAGGCTCTAGAACTGCATTACCAATTTTCGGAAAATTTATGGAAAAGGTCTATAAAGACCCATCCCTTGGCTTCAAACCGGGACCTTTTCCTAAACCCGGGGTAAGTATTACGAGAAAATACGATTGTCCAACGCCAAGATATGAGGTGGATACCGTTTCAATAGACACGATGTATACAGACTCCCTTTATGTTCCTTTTGAAACAACCGACACGATACTGAATCAGCCTGCGATCCCGCAAAATGATCAGGAAAATAAAAGCAATCAGCCTGCTGCACCCAAGAATCCAACCATCCCAAAAACAGAGCCTCCCATAGAGCAACCAAAGACGCGAAAGCAGATCCGGGAAGAGCGTAAACAAAATAGAGCAAAACAAAACAATTGACAGATTTCGTCATTATTACATTAATTAAGACTTACATTAATTAAGTCTTAAAAAATCGAAAACATTTTTTTTACGTAATTTAGAGGAAGATCATTCCGTATTCAATATGAAAGAAAAAATAATTGCCCGGAGCAAGCCATTATTCCGGCTAATGTCAGCCGCCCTTTTTTTAATTATTTTCTTAAGCCTGTCTACTGATGTTCAGGCTCAATACTTTGGTCAGAACAAAGTGAGATATAAGAACCTTAAGTTCAAAGTATATCAAACGCCGCATTTCGAATTTTATTACTATCTAAAAAATGACAGTCTCGTTCAAAGGTTTGCAAAAGAGGCTGAAGTATGGTATGATCTGCATCAACAAGTTTTCAGAGATACTTTCTTAAAGAAGAACCCCCTGATCCTTTATGCTAACCATCCGGATTTTCAGCAAACAACAGCCCTGAGCGGTGAGATAGGCGTTGGAACTGGTGGTGTTACGGAAGGACTTAAAAACAGGGTCATATTGCCCATTACACAAGTAAATCACCAAACGAGGCACGTTTTAGGCCACGAGCTTGTGCACGCTTTCCAATATCATTCCCTGATTGAAGGCGATTCAACAAACCTTGAAAACATCGGGAATTTACCCCTTTGGATGGTTGAGGGAATGGCTGAGTACCTTTCAGTAGGTAAAACGGACGCTTACACTGCCATGTGGATGCGTGATGCATTTTTGAATAAGGACATCCCAACATTGAAAGACCTTACCACATCGAATAAATACTTTCCATATCGTTATGGACAGGCATTCTGGTCATACATCGGCTCGACCTATGGTGATACTGTCATTGTACCTTTTTTCAAAGAAACAGCTAAATATGGGTATGAAATGGCTATCCGTCGCACCTTTGGTTATGATGAAAAAACCTTATCCAGCCTATGGAAAACCAGTATAGAAAATACCTACAAGCCCTATCTGAAAGATACTGCTCAAATACCAATAGGAACAAAAATAATCGATGAGAAAAACGGGGGGCCAAATTATAATGTTGCTCCTTCAATTTCCCCCGATGGGAATTATATAGCTTTCCTTTCAGAAAGAGACCTGCTGAGTATAGACCTCTTCCTGGCTGATGCGCATACTGGAAAAGTTATTCGTAAACTCACCAGCAAAGCTAGAAATGCACATATTGATGAGTTCAATTTTATTGAGTCGGCGGGGGCATGGTCTCCGGATAGCAAGAAATTTGCATTCAGTGTGTTCAGTGCAGGGGTTAATAAATTAGTTATTGTTGATATTTCAAATGGCCGCACAATTTCTACTGAGTCTATGGGTGCCGTAGAAGAATTTAGCAATATTACCTGGTCGCCAAATGGTGCCGATGTTGCTTTTTCAGGTTTGAAAGAGGGTCAAAATGATATTTTTCAATTTAACCTTAACACAAAGGTACTTACCCAGCTCACAAATGATAAGTACACTGATTATCAGCCTGCTTATTCAAGAGACGGCCGCTCAATTGCCTTCAGCACTGACCGGACTACTTTTGATAACGCTTCGCGCGAGGTTAACATACCTTTGAATCTGGCAGTTATCGATTTAGCAAGCAAAACGATAACCGATATTCGCGTCTTCGATGGGGCAAATAACCTGAATCCACAATATTCTTCCGATGGCAAAAGCCTTTACTTCCTGTCGAACAGGGATGGTTTTAGAAACTTATACCGTTATTCATTTGCAGGCGGGACAGTTGAGCAGTTAACTGATTACTTTACCGGCATAAGCGGTATTACTGAATACTCCCCGGCATTGAGTATTTCTAATCATGACGATATACTCTACTCCTACTACAGAGCTCAAAAGTATACCATTTACAATGCAAAAGCATCTCAGTTCATCCCGAAGGCTGTTGAGCCAACTGATCTCAATTTTGAAGCTGCCCTTTTACCTCCTGCTAAATCGGTAGGTGTTAACATTATTAATGCTAATCTGGCTAACTACGAACGCTTTGAGCGCATTCCAGGCGATTCTATACGAACTGTGGCATATAAACCTCATTTTAAACTCGATTATCTTTCGAGTAATGGCGTGGGTGCTTCCGTGGGCAGATTTGGAACCGGACTCTCCAGTGGTATCCAGGGAGTTTTCAGTGACATTCTCGGTCGAAACCAAATTTACGCTACTGCGGCGGTAAATGGAGAGATCTACGATTTCGGCGGACAGGTGGCTTATATTAACCAGGAAAACCGTATCAATTGGGGAGCCGTGGTGTCACATATCCCATATGTATCGGGTCAGGTTTCAGCGGTACTCGACAACCTACCTACCCAGGGTGGCGGGACAGTAACTGTTTACAATGAACGGTATGATATTATCCGCACTTTTGAGGATCAGTTCCAGGTATTTGGATCCTATCCTTTCTCCAGGTATCACAGATTTGAAGCTGGCAGCGGGGTTTCCCGTTACAGCTACCGCATAGACCGGTATAATAATTATTATGATTATAATAATGGATTTATCGGTTATCCCATTGGTGCCAATAAAGAAAAGGTATCAAGAGAAGAAGCTCAGCAAACTTATGGTGTAGACTTTAAACCCTTCACAACTTATCAGTTAAACGGTGCATTTGTGGGAGATAACTCCTTTTCAGGAGTCACTTCACCCCTGGCAGGATTTCGATACAGGGTTGGTATCGAAAACTACCAGGGTGATTATAAACTAAGCGCTTTAACTGCTGATGGCAGGAAATATGTGAGAATAAAGCCCATCACACTTGCAGCCAGACTGTATAGTTACTCACGTTTCGGACGGGACGAAACCCGTCTGTATCAAATGTACGTGGGTTATGGTTACCTGATAAGGGGTTATGAAGCAAATTCCTTTTATAAGAGTCAAACAGCCTCCAGCAACGGTTTCGATATTAATCAGTTAGTGGGCTCACGGATTGCTGTTGCTAATTTTGAAGTGAGGCTTCCATTCACCGGACCGGCAAAATTATCTGCCATCGAATCCAAGTTCCTCTTTACAGATCTGAATTTATTTTTCGATATGGGCTTAGCTTATGACAATAATTCAAAAGTGGCATTCAGATCAGAGCCACGGCTTATTGGGGGTTCAACAGGGTATTATGAACGGATTCCTGCAATGAGTGCCGGAATTTCCTTACGTGTGAATGTTTTCAGATATTTTGTCTTAGAACCTTACTATGCTATTCCGTTCCAACGGAAAGATGTCAACACGGGTATATTTGGCCTGACCTTCGCACCAGGATGGTAAAAAGAAAGCGGCCTTCGGTCGCTTTTTTTATTAAGCAAATTAAAAATCAGGCTAATACAAAAAGAGGACTGTTTTTTCGTTATTAACTGTATACAGTGCTGCCTCACATCACAGGGATAATTTTTTCATATTAAAAAAATAAGTATGAAACAGATATTGAGTTTAGTCACTTTAGTTTTTCTGCTATCGACCAGCAGCTGCAGCCAGACAAATTCAGAGAAGAAACGAGCAAGTAAGACAAACCAAACATTTCCGGTTCAGAAATCAGAAAAAGAATGGAAAAAGATCTTAAGCCCGATCGCTTTTGAAGTTATGGTAAAAAAGGGGACAGAACCCGCTTTTAGTAATCCTTATAATGACAATCATCAAAGAGGGATCTATGTCAGCGCAGCCAGTGGTGAACCTTTATTTAGTTCCGATGACAAATACGATTCAGGCACAGGCTGGCCAAGCTTTACAAAGCCCATCAATCCGGATCCCGTCATTATTTTAAAAAATAATGCCGTTGGAATGTCCGGGTATGAAGTAATTGAAAGCAAAACAGGACTTCACCTTGGCCATATTTTTAATGACGGGCCAAAAGACAAGGGCGGAAAAAGATATTGTATGAATTCCGCAGCCTTGAAATTTATCGGGAAATAGATCAGGATAAACTTCTCAAAGGTATACTGAGTGGCTGTATCCCTGTGACCAGGATCTGTTCGAAATCTAACCCTATCGTAAGATCTATCCAATCAGGGTTAACAGACCTGATCAAACGGTCTTTTTGAATACGGGTAAACTTACTTATCAGCTTAAAACGCTGAAGTGCTGTATTTTCAGAATTTAGTTCTTCAAAATAAACCAGCCTGGTTAATTGCTGGCCTGAATCAAAGAATAAATTAGGCATCTGCCTGTAAAAAGTCATTGTTTTCATGAGATCAGTACTCATACCCACATGGAGGCAACTGCGGTTACGGTCGGTAACCAGATAAACATACTTTTTTAGCTTTACGCTTGGCTTTGTCAGGATCGGCATATATTAAAAATTTAATTTTTAGTTCTAAAAATAATTGCTAATTTTATGAGCATAAATTTACTAACTATTTTAGTATTTCCAAATTTATTTTAAAATGGCAAACATTTCTTCCAATCTAAAGTACCTGCGTAAGAAAAAAGGGCTTACCCAGCAGCAATTCGCTGATACACTAGAAATTAAACGTTCGCTGGTTGGGGCTTATGAAGAAGATCGGGCTGAACCAAAATATGAATTGCTAAAAAAATTCGCAGAATTTTATGAGCTTTCTATGGATGAGCTTATAAATGACAGAATAGATGACAAGTGGAAACCTAAGCCTAAAGGTGATCCTGCCAACATCAGGGTTCTGAGTATTTCGGTTGATAATCAGGACCGGGAAAATATTGAGCTTGTTCCGGTAAAAGCAAGCGCGGGTTATTTAAATGGCTATGGCGATCCTGAATTCATCAGCGAGCTTCCAAAATTTCATTTGCCGATGTTTCGCCAGGGGACTTATCGGGCTTTTGAGATTAAAGGAGATTCAATGCTGCCCCTTCAATCAGGAACTGTCGTTGTAGGCGAATATCTAAGCAACTGGAATGATATGAAATTGGGAGATACTTATGTGATCATAAGTAAAGAGGACGGCATAGTCTACAAACGTGCTGGCAGCAGGTTCAAAGAAAATAAATCATTAAAGCTCATTTCCGACAATCCTGTTTATGAGCCCTATTCTATACCCGGTGAAGATGTGCTTGAGATCTGGAAGGCAAAAGCCTTTATAAGTACCCATTTTCCGGAGCCAGCTCTTGAGCCTACGCTGGAGACCTTAACCAGCATGGTATCCCAGATGCAAAAATCAATTTCAAACCTTGACAGAAATAAATCTTAACAAATTTTAACAATTTCCAATTAAACTATTGGACTGATTAATCATCTATCTGTATATATATATAAACATATATAAAGATGAAAAAGTTAATGATCACCGCGACATTATTAGTTGGTTTAATAAGTTTCGGATTCTCTCAGGTTAAACGGGATAGCATGCGGGCTCAGCATTCTGAGCGTATGGTTAAATCCCCAGAAGAACGTGCAAAAATGAGCACAGAAGCCCTCGCAAAAAGATTGAGTTTAACAGATAAACAGAAACAGGAAGTTTATGCTGTAAATCTGGAACGAGCTAAGAAAATGGAAAAATTGCGAAGCACAGAAGATGAATTTAGAAAGAGTCAGATGGAGAAATATCAATCGCTGATGGATGATTCAGACAAGAAATTGGATAAAATTCTCACTGACGAACAACGGAAGAACTATGAGCAAATGCGGGCTCAGCAAAAAGAAAGAATGAAAATGATGAAAATGCATCATGGCCAGCCTGAAAGAGGCAGAATGAACTAGAAAAGGATAGATTTTATTAAAGCGGCACATTTCAGGCCGCTTTTCTTATTTTTGACAAAAATTGGGTTTGAAAGGGATCAATAACTTTATTTCATCAAGTTTAGATCAGCGAAAGCTGAACAATTCATTACGTTTCTTACAACCGGAAAGCTCCCTGATCGATTTTTGTTCCAATGATTACCTGGGTTTTGCACGTTCACCTGAATTAAAGAAATGCTTTGAAGCCGAACTCAGCAAATACCCGGCATACCGCATGGGTTCATCGGGCTCACGCTTATTAGCAGGCAATGATCGTTTTACAGAAGAACTCGAACAAGAAATTGCTGCTTTTCATCAGTCTCCTTCCTCACTCCTGTTTAATTCAGGTTATGATGCCAACCTCGGAATTTTCTCTTGTCTTCCGCAGCGTGGCGACACTATCATTTGCGATGAGTATATACACGCTTCTATTATTGATGGTGCACGTTTAAGCCATGCATCCCGGTTTATATTTAAACATAACGATCTGGATAGCCTTAAACAAAAATTAAAATTAGCTAAAGGGCGGATATATATTGCTGTAGAGAGTGTCTATTCTATGGATGGAGATGAAGCTCCACTGACTGATATTTGCGCTTTAGCAAGGCAGTTTGGCGCTGCACTTATTGTTGATGAAGCTCATGCCACCGGCATTTTTGGCAAATCAGGAAGAGGTTTGGTTCATGAACTTGAGCTTTGCAATGATGTTTTTGCCCGGATTATCACGTTTGGCAAAGGTTTGGGAACACATGGAGCCGCAGTATTAGGCAGTATGCAGCTTCGATCCTATCTGATTAACTTTTCACGCTCATTTATCTACACTACTGCAGCTTCATTTTCCAGTCATATGGCAATTAAAGTTGCCTATACATACCTTCAAAGTTCAAACTTTCAGCTTGAGATACATCAGCGGATCCGATATTTCAAAGACTGCATTAATCAGGATATAAATTTACTCCCCAGCAGGTCGCCTGTTCAGATTATACTGGTCCACGGAAATACCCGGGCAAAAAACATCGCCTTAAAAATTCAGGAAGAAGGTTTTGATGTGCGGGCTATACTCAGCCCGACTGTTCCTGAAGGTTTAGAACGCCTCAGGATCTGTATCCATAATCATAATTCCATGAATGAGATTGAAAGTCTTTGCCAGCACTTAAACCAGAACTGTGAATAAACCGATCTTTATAACAGGCATAGGAACCGGGGTTGGGAAAACTGTTGTTTCAGCGATTTTTACAGAAAAGCTTAAAGCGGATTACTGGAAACCGGTCCAATCCGGAGACCTTGACCAGACTGATACAGATAAGGTAAGAAGCCTCGTATCGAATGAGAGTACCATATTCCATCCGGAAGCATATCGTCTCACTCAGCCCTTCTCTCCGCATAAATCGGCTGCATTGGATGGGATTGTTATCCAGCTTGATAATATCGTGCTGCCGCAAACAAACAATCAGCTTATTATTGAAGGAGCCGGCGGATTAATGGTACCTCTTAATGATCATGATCTGATGCTTGATCTTATTAAAAAATTTGATACTGAAGTCGTACTTGTCTCGCAAAATTATCTGGGAAGTATCAACCATACGCTTATGTCCGCAGAAATCCTCCGGTTAAATAACATAAACATAAGCAAACTGGTCATCTGCGGCCACCGCGACCAAAGTTCTGAAGATATCATAAGCCTTCATCTGAAGAAAGACATTATCCATATCCCTATGTTTGACAGACTGGACAGACATGCGATCAGCGAATTTACAGAATACCTCATTTTTTAAAATCTGTTTAAGGCCGATTATTCTATTAAATTCCGTCGGTTTTACAATTGACTAATTCAAAAAAGGAAAGCTCTCAGGGATAGCATCGATCAGATCCTGCTTGCTTGTAAATACAAGCTTAGGAGTCAGACCTGCTCCTGCTCTTAATTGATTTTATTATAAGCAACACATCTTATTGACATACAAAATAATACTCCTTAAAACCATATTGAATCCTAAGCATTATCTTAGTAAAAAATAGCCGGTTGCACTTTCCAGGATCCGGGCACATAAACATTACATTATGAAAATAATTTCAGTGATCGGATCAGGAACAATGGGTAACGGTATTGCCCATACGTTTGCACTATCGGGATATAGGGTCAGCCTTATTGATGTCTCTGAAGAAAGGTTAAGCAAAGGCCTGTCAATAATCAGCCGGAACCTGGACCGCCAGCTGTTAAAGGGCTCTATCAGCGAAGAATTAAAAATTGCTGCTCTCAAAAATATTGAAACATTCACTGATACTGAAGCCGGTGTAAAGAGTTCGGACCTTGTAGTTGAAGCAGCCACTGAAGACGCAGATCTTAAGCTAAGAATATTCCGGGATCTCGATAAATTCTGCAAACCTCAAGCTATTCTGGCTTCAAATACATCATCGATATCAATTACAAAAATAGCTTCAGTGACCGGACGTGCAGATAAAATAATAGGAATGCATTTTATGAATCCGGTGCCGGTAATGAAACTTGTAGAAGTTATCCGCGGTTATTCCACATCTGATGAGGTGACTAAAACTATTATGGACCTTTCCATACAATTGAATAAAGTTCCTGTTGAAGTAAATGATTATCCCGGTTTTGTGGCCAATCGTATTTTAATGCCTATGATAAATGAAGCGATACAGAGCCTGCATGAGGGAGTAGCTGGTGTTCAGGAAATCGATACAGTCATGAAAATGGGAATGGCACATCCCATGGGCCCTTTACAACTTGCTGATTTCATTGGTCTCGATGTTTGCCTTGCAATTATGAATGTTTTGTATCAGGGATTTGGAAATTCTAAATACGCTCCAAGCCCATTGCTGATCAATATGGTTGCCGCCGGTCAGCTGGGTGCAAAATCCGGCAATGGATTTTATGACTATAGCGAAGGTTCCAAAGGTCTTATCGTTTCTAAAAAGTTCATAAAGTAAAAACCCATCTTACATGCGGTCAGGCACACTTATTCCGAGAAGTGCCATACCCTTTTTAATAACTGATGAGACTGCGGCAGAAAGATCAAGTCTGAAATTCCGCACGCTCATATCTTCTGCTTTTAGAATACTCTCCTCATGATAGAACTTATTAAAGAGCTTAGCAAGTTCAAATATATAATTAGCAACCTGGGCCGGACTGTATTCTTTAGCTGATGCCTCAATTATATCCGGGTATTTTGTAAGGCTTACTATTAATTCACGTTCGATCGCTGTTAGAGTTGCAGAGTGATTCTCAGTCATCTTTTTATCATAAGCAGCCTTTGCCAAAACGGATCTGATACGGGCATGTGTGTA
>CAYHRC010000079.1:0-9524 GCA_964358565.1 uncultured Sphingobacterium sp.
GGTCTGATATCTCAGATTCCGGGATGATCAATCTTAAGAATGTAATGAACAGCTTTAAACAGCTCAGAGATCGGTATACTTTTCATATTTCAGGCCATACAGACAGCATAGGTAGTATGCGGTATAATATGGATCTTTCAAAAAGAAGAAACCAGGCAGTAAATGATGCTGTCAACAAGATATTAGATGAAAGAATGAGGATCGATGCTGTGAATAAATCATTTACACAACCAGCTGCCACAAATAGTACGGATGCCGGTCGCCAGGCTAACCGCCGTGTTGAGATCATATTTGTCAAAAGGCAATAAGCCTGCTATCTGTTCGGTTTGAACAGATCGTGTTTCTTTTTGAGTGAATAGTTAAGCTGAAAGCCAACCCCAAAAGATTTCAGGTTCGTCTGACCCTGGCCAATACCTGTTAGGGGTATTTTTGCATAGGGCTGAATAACTAAACTGACCTGTTTAGTTAAAGGTTTCTCCACTCCAACTGCCAGGTTTACAATACTTAAGATATGCTGGTTTTTATTAGTAATGGTGTACTCCCTACCCTTAGCCGGATATGCAGGAGTAGGATTATATATAAAATTATATTTTTCTGAAAGCATGATATATGATGATAAACCCGCCGATGCCAGAAGTTTCCCATGTGATCCGCTCTTCACTACCATGTTCAGATTAAGGGGGATATCCAGTACCCTGCAATCTGCCTCGATCCGCTTTGAATAGCTGGTCCAGGTTGCAAATGGCTTTTCTTTAACTTTATAAGATGATTTATCAGAGTTGTAGGTTTTTTGGGCATAGAACAAACCCGTGCTCGCTGAAATTGATTTACTAAGCTTATAACTAAGACCAATACCAAGGCCTAGTCCCACGTTGCTGTTAGCCAGTCCGTTAACAGAATTCAGATCCGGGGCGACAGCCATACTTAATGCCCACTTACCAGCAGGATCCTGTAAAGCAGGACTTTCATCAGAAGAAGAGGTGTCGCTTGCGATATTAGCAACAAAGCCAGATGTACTCATGCTAATTACAGGATCTTTTGCCTGGATATTATCAATTCCAGGGTGATTATTCCTGATTAATCCTAAGCCACTTGCTGAGCTTAAAGGAACATATGGCTCCCGTGAAACTATGTTTAATTCATTTCGTTCAATCACTGTCACATCAATATTTTGACTAATAAAAGGATCCGAAGCTATGAAAGGCTTTGAAGGGGATGCGGCATAATGATCATTGGATATTTCAGCACCGGCATTCTGAGTTTCATCCTTTTTGGTTTTAATTAATTCACTCTTTGTCTTTTCTACATTATCTTTTCCTGCTTGCTGGTCTGTCTGCTCTTTGTTCTGATCGTTTTTTGCCTGCTGGTTTTCAGTTATTATATATTGAGGGAGGAACCATATAGAAAAGAAGATCAGCAGGGCCGCAGCTATTCCTGCTGCCCAGTATTTCCAGGCAATAATCGCCCTGCGCTCATCCTCAGGCTTAATGCGGCGTTTCATAGCTTTCCACTCCTTATCAGTAGGAGATATGGGGGGCGGAGAGTTAAGTGCCTGCCTGAAAAAGTTGTCTGTCTGGTTTTGGTTCAATTCGTTCATTATCAACTACTCCATTATTATTTTCTATGGGCATGCTTACAGGTGTATTTTGTAAATCAAGCATGGCTCTTAGTTTTTGTCTCGCTTTAAAAAGATTAGATTTTGAAGTCCCTATAGAAATGCCCAATTGCCCGGCTATTTCTTCATGAGTATACCCATCAATTGCATACAGATTAAATACTGTCCTGTACCCATGTGGAAGCTCTTGAATTAATGCGATCAGATCCTCATAATTTAGTTTACTATTTATCACCGGCTCGGCGCCATAAATTTCCATTTCTGAAATATCTGAAGTTATGGGATGGCGCATTTCGCTCCTGTAATGATCGATCGCCGTATTCGTCATAATACGGGCTAGCCATGGTAAAAAGGGCTTGTCAGGATCGTACCGTTCCAGTCGGGTAAGTACCTTATAAAATCCATCATTCAATATTTCAACTGCTTCATCACGGTTCTGCGCATAACGCAGGCAAATTCCCATGGCAAAACCATAGAAACCGTAATACAGTTTCTTTTGGCCCGCCGTTTCGCGACGTATACATGCCGTACGTAGGTCATCAGACAATTGATGCAGCGTATTATTCAATTTGATAGCTATATACAGTGTACACGATATTTTTGGTCAATTGGTTGCTTCCGTGTATGAATTTAATATTAAATTCTTGAAGATCAGTAGAGTATTTTGAATTTTAAACCCTCCTGTCATTCAAAACGAGATAGTTTGAGCGTGGATGGGGCTTGTTTATTCATTCCTGTTTAAAACTTCCCGTAAACATTTTCATGCTATAACTTATATTTACCCATCGATAGAATTTCATATTTAGGATGAGTGAAGAATTAGAAAATACAAGCAACGAAAACGACCAGGCAGAAAGTAATAAAACTTTACATAATGTAATAACTCTTTCAGGTTTATATGAGAATTGGTTTTTAGATTATGCTTCATATGTTATTCTTGATCGTGCAGTTCCTCATATTCACGATGGATTAAAACCTGTTCAGCGCCGCATCCTCCATTCTCTTAAGGAAATGGATGATGGCCGCTTTAATAAGGCTGCCAACGTGATCGGTAATACCATGAAATACCATCCTCACGGGGACGCTTCTATTGGTGATGCAATGGTGCAGATCGGGCAAAAAAATCTGCTGATTGATACCCAGGGAAACTGGGGAGATCCCGTTACCGGGGACTCGGCTGCAGCACCCCGATATATTGAAGCCCGTCTCTCGAAGTTTGCAAATGAGGTTGTTTTCAATCCGGATACAACGGAATGGCAATCGAGTTACGATGGCCGGAACAGGGAACCTGTTACCCTGCCTGTCAAGTTCCCGCTGCTGCTTGCCCAGGGTGCTGATGGTATTGCTGTCGGACTGGCGACTAAAATTATGCCCCATAATTTTATAGAACTGATTGATGCATCCATCGAGGTGCTGAAGGGTAACCGCTCCGACCTGATTCCCGACTTTCAGATGGGGGGCATGGCCGACTTCAGTAACTATAATGAAGGGATTCGGGGAGGTAAAATAAGGGTGAGAGCAAAGATCCTGGAGAGGGATAAAAAGACCCTGGCTATTACAGAAATACCTTATACAACAACTACAGGCGGATTGATCGATAGTGTGATTTCGGCGAACGATAAGGGCAAGATCAAGATCAAAAAGATCGAGGATAATACGGCTAAAAACGTGGAGATCATCATCCATCTTGCCCCCGGGATCTCTCCGGATGTAACTATTGATGCCCTCTATGCTTTTACGGATTGTGAAGTATCGATATCTCCAAATACCTGCATCATAAAGGGTGATAAGCCCTATTTTATGAGTGTCAATGATATTCTGACAGAGAGCACACATCATACTAAAAATCTGCTTAAACTCGAACTGGAGATCAAACTGGCAGAGCTTAAGGAAAAAATATTTTTCAGCTCATTGTTGAAGATCTTCATCCAGGAAGGGATGTATAAAAATCCTGAATATGAGAGCTCAGGTAATTTTGAAATAGTAGTCGAGGTGTTGAATAAACTATTCGGGCCATTCTTTTCACAGTTTTACCGTGAAATCGGCCCCGAAGATTATAAAAAGCTCATCGATAAACCGATGAGCAGCATTACACGCTTTGACCTTAAAAAATCGGATGAGCAAATGAAAGCTCTCGAGGATGATATAAAAGAAGTGAATAAGCACCTCAAGCATCTGACTGATTATGCAATTGCATGGTTTGAGAAATTAAAACATAAGTATGGTGCCGGTCGTGAACGGAAAACAGAGATCAGAGCTTTCGATCGCGTGGAAGCGTCAAAAGTTGCATTAGCAAATGTTAAATTATACATCAACCGTGAGGATGGCTTTATTGGTACCGGGCTGCGAAAAGATGAATTTGTTTGTGATTGCTCGGACCTGGATGAGATTATTGTTTTCAGGGAAGACGGGAAGTTCAATGTTTCCAAAGTGGCTGAAAAAACCTTTGTTGGCAAGGGAATTCTGCATGCCCAGGTCTTTAAGAAGAACGATGAAAGAACTGTTTATAATATGATCTACCGCGATGGAGAGAGCGGAACTTCATATATAAAACGGTTTTCGGTTCTTGGTGTAACCCGCGAAAAGGAATATGACCTTACTAAAGGAAGCAAAGGCTCGAAGGTTTTATATTTCACTGCAAATCCGAATGGGGAAGCTGAGATCGTAAACGTTCAGTTGAAGCCTCATTCCAAACTGAAAAAATTACAGTTCGACCTGGATTTTGCTGAGCAGGTGATCAAAGGAAGAAGCTCAATGGGGAATATTGTGAGCAAATATCCTGTAAAGAAGGTGGTTCTTAAGAGTAAGGGTATTTCTACTCTTTCGGGAAGAAAGATCTGGTTTGATGAGGTGCTAAAGAGGCTTAACGTTGATAGCCGCGGTAAATATCTGGGCGAATTCGATGGGGATGATAAGATCCTTACTATTGACCGTAACGGGATATATGAGTTGAACACTTTTGAACTAAGTAATCATTTCGATGATCATTTATTGATCATTGAGAAGTTCAGACCTGAGAAGGTTTATTCAGTAATTTATCTGGAAGGAAAATCAGGCAGCCATTATTTAAAGCGTTTCGTATTTGAAAATACATCAATAGGTAAAAAGACCAGTGTGATCAATGAAGAAAGCGGCTCGAAATTGCTGTTGATCACGGGAACGCCAAAACCCAGGGTCAGGCTTGAACTTTTAAAGGGCAAATCAAAACTTCCGGAAACTATTGAAATTGATCTTGCCGAAGAGATCGAGGTCAAAGGGATGAGAGCCATGGGTAATCGTTTAAGTCAGTATAAGGTTAAGAATATTGAACTTCTTGTTTCTCCTGTAGAGGAGGAGGAATCTGAGGAGATACTCATAGAAGAGCCGGCAGCTGAAAGCTCCGATTCAGAACCTCCGGGCTTGCATACCGCAACACCGGTTTCTTCGCTTGCCATAGATATTGATCTGCCCGCGACAGATGAAGAGCCTGTTCAGACGAACTTAGAAAAAGAGGAATTAAAGGAAGAACCTGAACCGCCGCTTATCAAGCCTGAGAAAATAAATGAAGAGGAAGAACCAAAGCCTGCTAAAAAGATAGATTTCGAAATCACGAACCCTGATGATGTCGACATTGATGATAAAGGCCAGCTGGGATTGTTTTAAAAACGTTCTTTTACCCGGTATGATCTTGAATCTCCCGGCTGCTCTTATTGATACCTTTATTTATGTTTATAAGCAACATATTATTGATGCTCTTCATCCCCTGAAGAGCATCCGAAAAGCCTGTTAATTAATTGGGTGTTAAGTCCCCAAATCTACAGGCCAAATTTTAGCTATTTTAATAAAAATGAGCTAATTGATCTTCTTTTCCGATTGTGACTTATGTTACCATGGCCCCCTTTCAATGGTGGTACTTTTGTAAATCAATTAAGTTCATTTATATGCGGAGAATAACTATCATGTTTGCTGGAATTATTTTGCTCCCGGCTTTGGCTTTCAGCCAGGATACCATAATTATTTCAAAGAAAGATATATGGCAAAAGGTTTCTGCAAAAAACCTTCAGATCAGCATTACTGATCAGGAATTTAAATCTGCACAAGCTGATTACAGGCAATCGAACTCATTGTTTTTGCCCGATGTTTCCATATCGCATACAGGAATATCTACCACCAATCCTCTGATGGCTTTTGGCTCAAAGCTAAATCAGGAAATTTTAACGGCTTCAGACTTTAATCCTGCCTTGTTAAATGACCCCAAAGTGACGAACAATTTTGCCACTAAAATTCAGGTGTTACAGCCTTTAATAAACGTGGATGGAATATATGGCAGGCAAGCGGCTAAAGCAAAAATGGAAGCAATTCAGCTTCAGTCTGAACGAACCAGGGAGTACCTCGAATTAGAAGTGAATAAAGCATTTATGCAATTACAATTAGCATACAAAGCTTTAAAAGTATTCGACAATGCCAATATAACTGCTGAGGCTAATCTTAAACTCATTGAGAACTATTTTAAGCAAGGCCTTCTTCAGAAAACAGATTTACTTTCTGTACAGGTTCGCGTTAATGAAATAAAAAATCAGGTCCGGCTTGCAAAAAGCAATGTGCAAAACGCTTCTGATTACCTGGCTTTCCTGATGCAGGAAGATACGGAGGGAAAAATTTTCAAGCCTTTTGAAGAGCTGGAAAGTACCATTAATGTTAGTCAGTCCGGTTCAATATTAACTGAAGGACGTAAGGATATTTTGGCTATGGCGAAATCAACCGAAGCGTATCAATATGTGTTAAAATCGAGTAAAATGAATTTTTTACCCCGATTGAATGCTTTTGGAACCTATGAATTATACGACAATAAATTGTTAGGTGCCAAGGCCAAAGGGTATTTGGTCGGAGCACAGTTATCATGGAATATTTTTGATGGATATAAATCCATAGGTAAAAAGCAAAAAGCCCAGGCCGATCTTTATAAATCAGAATTTGAAACCAAACAATATAAGGCCCAAAGCCAGCTGGAGCTTAATAAGACTAATCGTCAACTAAATGATGCGGAGAATAAAGTAAGCCTTTCCAAATTAGCTTTGGAACAATCACAGGAAGCTTACCGGATTCGCAATAATCGCTTCCGGCAGGGACTGGAAAAAACAAGTGACTTGCTCACTTCAGAAACTCAGATGTTCCAGAAAGAATTAGAATACCTGCAGGCCGTTTTCGAGTACAACTTCACACAGCAATACTTACAATTTTTAACCAAATAAGAATTATGAAAAGGATATTTATACCAGTAGCAATCGTAGCATCTTCTCTTTTTGCATCCTGTACCAGTAATAAAAAAGAAAAAGTTAATGATATCCCGGCTATCGTGGTACATCTTGGTGGAATTTCTGCCAGTCAGAATGGTTCTTTCATAACAGCCAGTGGAAAAACAGAGGCAGAGAATAGTGCTAATCTAAGCACCAGAATGATGGGCTATATTACCAGAATCCATGTTCGGGTGGGACAGGCAGTAAAACAGGGGCAAATGCTGGTAAGTATTAACAGCACTGATCTGTCAGCGAAAAAAGCGCAGGTTGATGCCAGTATCTTACAGGCGACTGCTGCTTATAATAGTGCAAAAAAAGATTACGATCGTTTTGTAAATCTGTTCAGAGAGCAAAGTGCATCACAAAAGGAGCTGGATGATATGACAGCCCGATTTGAAATGTCAAAGGCAGCTTTAGAGGGTGCCAGACAAATGAAAAAGGAGGTGATAGCACAATTTTCTTATTCTAATATTATTGCGCCATTTGCGGGGGTGGTAACCAATACTTTTGTAAAAGAGGGTGATATGGCGAATCCGGGCATGCCTTTGCTAAGTATAGAAGGTGCAACCCGATTACAAGTTACCGCCATGGTTTCTGAGAATGATATTTCGCTTATTAAGAAAGGCATGCCGGCCATAGTACACATCAAGTCAATCAACAAAGAGGTTAAGGGGAAAGTTTCAGAGGTAAGTTCATCAGCCAAAAACACAGGCGGTCAATATCTGGTGAAGATTAATCTTGATAAAATTGAACTATCAATCTTGTCGGGAATGTTTGTCAATGTTCAATTTCCCGTTGAACCAGTATTAAGGACAAAGCCGCAAGCGGATAAGATACTGATTCCTGAAAGTGCTCTGGTAAAACAGGGGCAGCTTACCGGAATTTACACTATTGGAAATAAAAATGTGGCGATATTAAGGTGGTTGCGTGTTGGAAAAAGATTTGGTGACCAGGTGGAAGTGTTATCGGGCTTATCGTCCGCAGAGCAATATGTCGCGTCCGCCGAAGGAAAATTATTTAACGGAGCTAAAGTCATCGTTCAGTAATTAGTATATAATAAAATTTTAATCTCTTTTAATATCCCATTGGGATAAGGTAATAAACGTAAAGAATCATGCAAGAAGGCATATCAGGAAAAATAGCTCAATTTTTTATTAACTCGAAACTTACAATTTTATTGATGTCGGTTCTGATGTTGATCGGGGTATATAGCTCGTTCCTTATCCCAAGAGAAGAAGAACCACAAATCAATGTCCCGATGGCCGATGTTTTGGTGGCTTATCCGGGAGCAAGTCCTGATGAAATAGAAAGCCGTGTGGTTAAACCTTTGGAAAAGGTTATTTCAAATATTAAAGGTGTTGAACATATCCACAGCATGGCTATGAACGGGCAGGCAATGTTAATTGTTCAGTTTTATGTTGGTCAGGATGTTGAACGCTCTTACGTAAAGCTTTATGATGAACTGATGAAGCATCAGGATATAGTTCCCGAGGGAGCTTATAAGCCGGTCGTTAAAACACGTTCAATTGATGATGTCCCTATGCTGGGATTAACACTCTGGAGCGAAAAATATGACGATTTCCAGATCCGGCAGATAGCTGAAGAAGTGACCTCAGAGATTGAAAAAATCAAAGATGTGGCCGCAACAAAAGAAATCGGGGGCAGAAACCGTGAAGTGAAGATTATTTTGGACAAAGATAAAATGGCTGAAAGTGGTGTTGATCCATTGGGTATCATGCAAATGATACAGGCCAATAATGGCAGTTCCCAGTCAGGAAGTTTTGTTAATAATGATCAGGAATATTTAGTTTCTACAGGACAATTTCTAACAACATTAGAAGATGTAGAAAATTTGGTTGTTGGAATTAATAATAATATGCCTGTTTACCTGAAGCAGGTCGCCTCTGTACAGGATGGTCCCTCAACTCCCAGAAGTTACGTGTCATTTGGCTATGGAAAAACCAGTGAGGGTTTTAAAGGTGCCCGTTCAGAATATCCCGCTGTTACTATTTCTATAGGAAAAGTAAAGGGTGCGGATGCCATGAAGATCTCGGAGAAAATTTTAGAAAAAGTAGAGCATCTCAAACAAAATATTATACCAGACGACATTCATGTAGAAGTAACCCGTAATTACGGTGAAACAGCTTCAGATAAAGTTGGTGAGTTACTGTTGCACCTGGGTATCGCCATCATAGCTGTTACCTTTTTAGTAATGCTTGCTATGGGCTGGCGTGGGGGATTAGTAGTTTTCTTTTCTGTTCCTCTAACTTTTGCACTGACTTTATTCAGTTATTATTTACTGGATTATACCCTTAACCGTATCACGCTTTTCGCATTGGTGTTTGTAGTTGGAATTGTAGTGGATGATAGTATTATTATAGCCGAAAATATGCACAGGCATTTTAAGATGAAACGGCTTCCATTTAAACAGGCTGCTATTTTTGCCATAAACGAAGTTGGAAATCCTACTATCCTGGCCACGTTCACCGTTATTGCTGCTATCTTACCTATGGCATTTGTTTCGGGGATGATGGGGCCATATATGAGCCCTATGCCTATTGGTGCATCTATTGCCATGATATTATCCTTATTTGTTGCTTTAACCATTACACCATATTTAGGCTTCCATTTAT
>CAYHRC010000080.1:0-9428 GCA_964358565.1 uncultured Sphingobacterium sp.
ATATAAAACATAAAACAATGAGAATGCAGAATGTGATCCCGGAAAATACAATTTGATATTATTCGTAACATCTTATTGTGTTAAGTACAGGATAGATTATTGTGTTTTTTAGCCTGGGAGGAATAAATTTTATCTGAATTAAGGATGTTAGATATATTTTTGTATTTTCGGGTACGTAACCGTATATAAATTTAATGAACCCATGTGGAGACGAATGATATCGGGCATGGTGATTTCAATAATGACGGCAAGGTTGAAATTCTGGCCGGGACAGTAGGATTTCAGTTTTATGTTTTTGAAGAATTGAATGATCCTGGAAAAGCACGAACAAATATCCGTCTTTGATATTTTTAAAATTGGTATTGATCCTTCAAGCTCAATTACGCTAGGGTCAGAAAAATGCAAATAAAATTAAAAAATTAACCTGGAAGAGTAAGTTAATACTATTAATTACTCTTATTTAATTATAGATTATTTTAAGTGGAGGCATCAACAGATTTTCGCAGAGGCGATACAACATGGAAAGCCGGGATTTCCAGGACAATCATTACACCCCAAAAGTCTATGTGGATGGCAGGGTATGCCAGTCGGGTTCATCAATCAGAAGGTACATTGCATGATTTATGGGCTAAAGCTTTAGCGCTGGAAGATGCGAGCGGAAAACAAGCGGTACTTGTTACCGCCGATTTAGTAGGAATTCCCCAAAATATTTCTAATCAGATCCGTGACCAACTAGAATCCAGGTTTCACTTATCCAGATCTCAGATAATATTAAATAGTTCGCACACCCATTCCGGTCCTGTTCTGGAGGATGCTTTAAGTAGTATTTATCAACTTGATGCGCAACAATTAATAGACGTTAAACAATATTCCGACAAGTTAATAACTCAGATTGTAACGCTTGTTCAGGATGCATTGAGCGCAATGGAGCCAGTAAGACTTTATTCAGAAAATGGTGTTACTAATTTTCAGGTGAATAGGCGAAATAATGATGAATTTTCATTGCCTGAACAAACAGAATTAAAAGGACCAAACGATTATGCGGTTCCTGTTATAAAGGTTGAGAGAATGACCGGTGATCTGTTGGCTATTGCATTTGGTTACGCCTGTCATAATACAGTATTAAATGATTATGAATGGTCCGGGGACTATGCTGGATTTGCACAATTGGAGTTAGAAAAGCAATATCCGGGTGTAACGGCATTGTTTTTTCAAGGTGCAGGTGGAGACCAGAATCCTTTGCCCCGCAGAACGGTGGCTTTGGCTCAGCTATATGGAAAAACACTTGCAACTGCTGTGGAGAAAGTGCTGAACGAAGACATGTGCAATTTACCTTCAGTCCTGTCAACGGCATATTCAGAAATTAAATTACCGCTAACAACTCCGCCCACCGAAAATGAATTAGCAAAGATTGCTGAAGAGTCTACAGACTTTATAAAGCAGTGTGCCGAATTCTTATTGAAAAAAATGAGGTCTGGAGAACTCTTAGAGCGGACATACGATTATCCTTTGCAGGTTTGGCAGATTGGTGATCAACCTATTGTGATTATGGGAGGAGAAGTGGTCATTGTGTATGCTATAGAGTTGAAGCGTATTTTCGGTAATAAACTTTTCGTGCTGGGCTACTCGAATGATGTAATGGCTTATATCCCTTCAGCAACCATTCTAAACGAAGGAGGCTACGAAGGTGACTCATCACAAATGGTGTATGGGCTGCCTAGCAAATGGGAGGAGAGTATCGAAAAGTTGATTTTAAAGGAAGTCATGAGATTAGCTAATCAGGCAGGTGTACCTAAAAAAAAGCTGTAATCATGAGAACGAATAAATTCGGTTTTGCTATAGTTGGAACAGGAGCAATAGCGGGTATTCACGCAAAAGCTATCGCAGCAATTGAAAATGGGGCTTTATTAGGAGTTTATAGTAGAACGAAAAGTAAAGCGGAGGAATTTGCTAAACAATATAATTGTACCGTTTATGATTCATTAGATGACTTACTCAGACTTGATGAATTAGACAGATAATAATGTTCTAAAATGGCAGTTTGAACACGAACAAAATGAGGATAAACGCATCAGAAAGGGTCTGCCGGAAAACGGTAAATCTGAAGGCGGCGTTTCAGATCCCCTCTCTATTAGTTATTTGGGACATCAGAGGCAGATGGAAGATATGATGTATGCGATTGAAACCGGGAAGAAGCCATTGATAGATGGACAGGAAGGACGCAAATCAGTGGAAATTGTTCTTGCAATCTATAAAAGTGCCAAATCAGGAAAACTTGTTAAGCTATAATTAAATGTAAAAAAATATGGATAAATATAAATTAGCTCATTATGGAGGAGAAAAAACAATTTCTAAAGAATTCCCCTGGCCTGTTTTTTCGGATAAAGAATTAACTGTAGTAAAGAATGTTGTTGAGAGCAGGGAATGGGGGATTAGTAATTCGCCTGATAATTATGTTGACATTTTTGAAAAGCAATTTGCAGATTATACAGGAGTAAAACACGCAATATCTGTTGTAAATGGTTCTGTTGCGCTTCGTATTGCTTTAATAGCATCAGGAGTTAAACCGGGTGATGAAGTAATTGTTCCGGCAATGACATTTATCGCTACGGCTTCTATAGTTATCGAAGCTAACTGCATACCTGTTTTTGTTGACATAGAACCGGGAACGTATAATATCGATCCTGCTAAAATAGAACAGGCAATTACAAAAAAAACCAAAGCGATCATACCGGTTCATTTTGGAGGTCATGCCTGCAACATGGACCGTATTATGGAAATAGCCGAAAAACATAACTTATTTGTGTTGGAGGATAGCTGCCATGGTCACGGAGCCTCACATAAAGGAATAAAACTAGGTGCTATAGGTGATGCCGGATGTTTTAGTTTTCAATCGTCCAAAAATATGAGTTGTGGAGAAGGGGGTATCATTGTAACAAATAATAGTGAACTATACGAGAAAATATTTGCCTTAAAGAATGTAGGAAGAAAACCCGGAGGAAAGTGGTATGAACATTTTTATTTGGGATGTAATTATCGTATGGGTCAGTTTCAGGCGGCCATCCTTTCCTGCCAGCTAACGCGCCTGGATGAACAAAATATGTTACGGACTGAAAATGCCAATTATCTCCGGTCATTATTAAAAGATGTTGAAGGGATAACTTCCCTGGAAGTCGCCTCATATGTAACCGAACATTCGTATCACTTGTATATTATGAAGTATGACAAATCCAGATTTAATAATTTATCTAAAGCGGGGTTTGCCGATCTGCTGAACAGTGAAGGTGTACCTTGCTTTATGGGTTATCCTGAACCGCTTTATAAACAGCCCGTGTTCCAGAATAAAGAATTTATGTGCTATACTATCCCTGAATCAGTTGATTATAAAGATGTCCATTGCCCTGAAACTGAAAAAGCATGTTACGAAGAATGCATGTGGATTAATCAAAGTGTATTATTGGGTACAAAAGAAGATATGGAATTGATAGCTAAGGCAATAAAAAAAATCCGGGAAAATATATAATATCAAGTTCATGAGAGAAGCCGGTTTTAAAGTACTGCACCATACATTACCCTCAACAGCCATTAAGAATATCGGAATTTTTTTCGGAGATGAATAGAAACGGATTATGCCCATAATACTGGGAAGCTTTTCCGCTTTTAATAGCAAATGTTTAATTAACAATAAATTTATTTATTAGCCTAAATCTTAATGGAAAGAATAGATTACATAGTATTAACAGCATATTTCCTTATGCTGGTAGTTATAGGATTTATAGGTTATATGAGGGTTAAATCTTCTGCAGATTTTTATACCGCAGGTGGTAAACTTCCGTGGTGGCTGTCAGGTGTTTCTCATCATGTTTCAGGATATAGCGGAGCGGTGTTTGTAGCGTATGCCGGGGTAGCTTATACACATGGGTTCACATTATATATTTGGTGGGCATTTGGAATAGGAGTGTCCATGATACTTACCACACTTTTTATTGCACCACGTTGGGCCAGGCTTAGATCAAAAAGAGGAATTCACTCCCCAACAGAATATTTAGCAGCCCGATATAATTTTTCGACCCAGCAGGTTATGGCCTGGTCTGGTGTAATTACAAAAATATTTGATGTTGGTGCAAAATGGGCTGCCATAGGTGTTTTATTACATGCTTTCACCGGGATTCCATTTGTTTCGGGAATTGCAATAGCTGGTTCGGTGACATTGGTTTATATAACCCTTGGAGGATTATGGGCAGATGTATGGAATGATTTTGCCTCCTTTCTTATCCAGCTGGTTGCTGGGGTTACTATGCTTGTAATGGTTCTTATTCAGTTAGGGGATGGTGTAAATGGGATATTTTCAATGTGGGATAGATTGCCGCCAGCTCATTTCCAAATATTTAACGACCCTTACACACCCTTGTTTGTCTTTGCTATTATGTTTATTAGCTTTTTTAGTTATAGCGGCGGAACATGGCATCTGGCTACCCGTTTTATTTCATCATCATCCGGAACAGAAGCCAGGAAGGCAGCAATTTTATCAACCCTTTTATATTTCATCTGGCCGCTTGTTTTATTTTTTCCCATGTTTGCGGCTCCTATTTTTATAAAAGACATTGCTGAACCAACCGAGGCTTATTCTTTAATGGCTATGCAATTTCTGCCCCCCGGTATGGTAGGCTTACTTCTAGCCTCCATGTTTGCTAATACATTGTCCATGACATCTGCGGATGCAAACACAATCTCTGCTGTGATAACAAGGGATATCCTGCCATTCTTTTTTAAGAAATTATCTTCATTTAATTCTAAAAAGCAACTTATGGTAGCACGCGTTACCACCTTGGTATTTATTCTTATTACAATAATTATTGCCATTCAGTCAAAATCATTCGGTGGCGTTTTTGGATTAATAATAGCATGGTTCGCAGCGTTGATTGGCCCTATTTCAATTCCGATGATTTTAGGACTTTTACCTGCATTCAAACATTCAGGAAGCAGAGCAGCAATGATCTCCATTTTTGGAGGCCTAATCGCGTTCGTCTATACAAAGCTATCTTTGGATATTTCCCTCGGAGTACAAGTGGCCGCTCCTGCAATCATTTCTTTTATATTGTATGTAAGTATTGGATTATTATACAGAAAGAAAGTTAGGCCTGAAGTTGAAGATATGCTATTGTCTTTAAATAGTGATGATTAGGCAGATTAAATTATGCTAATGAAGAATACACAAAAAACAAAGATTTATAACGGACGTATCGTTACTCCATACCGCATTATCCCTCAAGGGACGTTGCTGATAAGTGAGGGGAAAATTATCGAAGTAAGTAATGGCGATATTGATGCGCCGGATGCCCTGGAAATAGATGCACGAGGCAATTATATTGCTCCTGGCTTTATGGATATTCATATTCATGGTGGCGGTGGCCATGATTTTATGGACGGTAGCGTGGAAGCCTTCCTTGGAGTCGCCGAAACACATGTCCGTTATGGAACCACTTCCATGGTTCCTACAACATTGACGAGCGAAAAAGAAGGATTATTGGAAACGCTTTCACTCTATGAGCAAGCGCATGCTCAGAATAATAAAGGTGCTATGTTCCTTGGAATGCACCTTGAAGGGCCTTATCTTGCTATGAGTCAGCGTGGTGCCCAAGATCCCCGTTACATCCGTGATCCCGATCCGGAAGAATATAAAGAAGTGATCGCACATTCATCGGTGATAAGCCGTTGGAGTGCTGCACCAGAACTTCCCGGAGCAATTGCTTTTGGCCAATACCTGCGATCAAAGGGAATTTTGGCTGCCCTTGCGCATACTGATGCAATATATGAAGATGTAATAGAAGCTTTTGAGAATGGATATACGTTAGCAACACATTTGTATTCGGGAATGTCAGGTGTTTCGAGGCGTAATGCATTCCGTTATGCGGGAGTGATCGAAAGTGCCTTCATCCTGGATGAAATGGATGTAGAGCTTATTGCTGACGGCATTCACCTTCCTGCACCTTTATTAAAGCTGGCGTATAAAACCAAGGGAGCTGATCGAATCGCATTGATTACAGATTCCATGCGTGGGTCTGGTATACCTCCGGCAGAAAGCGTTATTGGTAACTTCCGAACAGGTTTAAAGGTTATTATTGAGGATGGTGTGGCTAAATTACCAGACCGCAGCGCTTTTGCCGGCAGTGTTGCTACGGCCGATCGTTTGGTGCGCAATATGATTAATATGGCCGATGTTCCATTGATCGATGCTGTACGGATGATGACGTCCACTCCGGCACGGATCATGGGTGTACTGGATAAAAAAGGAACGTTAGCGGTGGGCAAAGATGCCGATATTGTAATCTTTGATGAGGACATTAACATCCAAACAACTATAGTGAATGGAAACGTTTTGTATCAAAAGTGAATGACAATGTTATCTGTGTTTTCAGTATTATATTAGGCACCAACCTTATTGGTTTCATTCAAAAGAATATAGCGAGAATAAAAAAGAAACCCTGATGCAAGGAAGTGATGAAGTATCGAAAGATAGATTTACATGCCCTTGTTGGCCTTTTTGGCTTCCCAATCTATCTGCAAAATCTAAATATAAGGAAACGTCAGATGCTGGTTTAACCACAAATATTCCTATAAACTTACCGGAATGTTAATAATCTGAATGATGTGAACTGCAATGCATTGTTTAATGTTAGGACATAATAAATGGGTTCAATTTTTATTATTTTTTATATTTAGCTTTTGCAAAACGGTTAACTAAAATTTAAGCGAGTATCTATGCTGAAAGAAGAGAGAAAAAAATTAATTATGAGGGAGATCAACCTTCATAACCGCGTACTTTCTACTGACCTAAGTATCTCACTTAATGTTTCGGATGATACGATAAGACGTGATCTGAAGGAACTCGCCGATGCCGGAAAGATCTTAAAAATTCATGGCGGTGCCGCCTGTTTATCCTTTGTTTCACCGTTTAATATTCAGAATGAGGTTTATGCATTAGAAGCAAAGAAGAAAATTGCTGAGAAAACATTAAAGCTTCTTAAAAACAATATGGTCATTCTGACTGAGGGCGGAACAACTATATTGGAACTCGCCAGAATGATTCCTGAAAGCCTGAGAACTACGATCTTTACGATAAGTCCGCAGGTTGCTATCACTCTTTCTGATCATAATAACCTTACAGTCATTACGATAGGAGGAAATTTGTACAAAAATGCAAATCTTCATGTTGGATCTGGTATGATCAACCAGCTTGCTGATATCAAGGTAGACTTATGCCTGCTTGGGGCCAATGCATTTTCTGTAGAAGAGGGACTAAGTGATCTGGATTGGGAAGTAGTTCAGGCAAAAAAAGCCATTATACGTTCTGCAAAAAAGGTTGCTGTTCTGGCAATTTCAGAAAAGCTAAATACCATTCAAACGATCAGGATATGTGGTACTGAAAAGATCGATTATTTGATTACTGAACTTTCCCCTGAAAGTGATTTTTTAGCTTCTTACAGGAATACCGATCTTAATCTCATATAGGTTCCTGTTTTTTTGGTTATTTGATCAGATCAGTAAACCATGAATAATTTAAAAGCTTATTAGCAAGCCTCCATTTTCAAATTTAATCCTTTGATGCCGCAGGAGAAGCGTTTATAAATAATGTTCTTGTAATTGCACTCCTCTTACCTGAAGGGGTAATAACGATCGTTTTTAATATGCGCCTTTCTCCGTCTGGAACTCTGACTACAAGGGGCTTTTCATACAAAAAGTCAGTTTCACGAGGAGCCAGGTTATTAAAGGTATAAAATATCTTTGCCCCGATTACGGGAGGTTTTAATGTAATGGTAACATCTATGATAGGTCTTTTCATCATCTGCGCCTATTGCGGTCGGAACGTAATAAAACTCCTTATTTTATGGCCCCGCACAGCAAAGTACCAGATCATAACATAGCAGGGTACCACGATCCAGTAAGCATCCTTTGGATTAATTATATCTGCAAGATGTCCATACAATAATGGCAGTACAGCTCCCCCTCCAATAGCCATAATTAACAGGGATGAGCCTATCTTGGTGAAGCGGCCCAGATCAGCAATTGCCAGAGGCCATATAGCCGGCCACATCAAAGAATTGCTTAGGCCAAGCAAGGCAATAAATAAAACTGAAATATATCCGCTGGTGAAGATGGCGGTTATCGCGAACACTATTCCAAACAGGGAAGCAACTTTTAAGGCCAATTCCTGCGAAAAATATTTGGGGATACAAATAATTCCGATTAAGTAGCCGATAAGCATGGCCGAAAGGGTAGCGCTTGTAAAGAATTTGGCAGTGGAAAGAGCTATGTCCTGGGAAGCGCCATAACTGATTATAGTATCACCGGCAATGACCTCTACACCAACATATAGGAACAATGTAAATGCTCCGATCAACAGGTGCGGGAACTGAAAAATACTATGCTTATTGATATTTGCTGCAGCAACTTCCTCATTCTCATGGTCTGTATCAATTTCCGGTAAACCGGAATAAAAAGTAAAGACTGAGAGTATAATCAATATCAGAGCCATTATAAGGTAGGGTACAATTACCCGGTGAGCCAGTGCGTCAAGTTCAGCAACCTGCTGCGTTAAATTAATATTGAGAAGCCGGTTTTGAATTTCATCAGTATTATCTAAAATGATGGACCCTAATATGATCGGTGCAATAATGCCTGCGATGCCGTTACATATCCCCATCACACTGATCCGTTTGGCTGCACTTTCTCGCGGCCCAAGGATGGTGACATAAGGATTGGAGGCTGTCTGTAAAATAGCCATTCCGGCTCCCTGAATAAATAAACCCAGTAGAAAAATACTGTATTCGCGAACGAGAGCAGCAGGGATAAAGATCAATGTTCCGAAAGCCATAATGACCAATCCCAGCGAGATACCTTTTTTAAATCCGGTGAACTTCAATACCCAGGCCGATGGAATAGCCATAATGAGGTAGGATATATAAAAAGAAAATGCAACCAGATAAGATTCCAGGTTGTTTAATTTACAGGCGATCTTCAGATATGGAATTAATACAGAACCAAGCCATGTGACAAAACCAAAGACAAAGAATAATGCTCCGATGATTATTATTGGCTTTGAAGCTCCTTTTAAAGAAATATTTGGCATTGATCCTGAATTATTTGTTTAATGTTCTAATTCTTTCTGTGATGATATCCAGAACGTTTAAAGGAGGAATTCCGGATTGTCCGTACCAGAAAAACGAGCTTGTTGCCTTCATATAACTTCTCCTGAATATGCCAGTTTATTGGTAAATAGCTGGGTACATCATTGCAATAACCAGCAACAGTAACTGACTTTTCAGGCCAGATCTTTCTGATTGCCGGACCATATTCATTAACCACTTCACGGCGGGGCACCATAGCCTGCAAGAGAAAGAGAAAAGATAGAGTTATCGGGTTCTATA
>CAYHRC010000081.1:0-9403 GCA_964358565.1 uncultured Sphingobacterium sp.
ATCCCGGTAACAGATATCCTTTTCATCGGCAAAACCAACACTTGTTATGCTGATCACCAGACCCTGTTTAGACGATGATGTATCACCACCAACCAGGTCTACTCCATACTTTTCGCAGGCAACCATGATTCCCTGGTACAATTCTTCAATAGCTTCCAAAGGAAACTTGCTCGACAGGCCGATTGAAACCGTCACCTGCGTCGCAGTACCGTTCATCGCATAGATATCGCTCAGATTAACCTGAATTGCTTTGTATCCCAGATGTTTAAGGGGTGTATAAGCCAGATCAAAATGAATTCCTTCCAATAACATATCGGTTGAGAGTAGCACCTTTTTATCCTTAAAATCAAGAACAGCCGCATCATCACCTATCCCTTTAAGGGTACTTTTATTTTTAATCTCAAAGTTCTTAGTGAGATGGTCTATCAAACCAAACTCGCCTAATTGCTCTATTTCTGTGCGTCCTTTATTTTCAAACATGCTGTTGTCAATTAACAATACAAAGGTGCTAATTTTTAAAAGAAGGGGAGAGAATGCGCTAGGGTAATTTGTATGAACGCTTTAATTTTTGATACTCCGATTTTGGAACTTGCAGCAATACCGGGTTTTTCTTTTTATCCAGGAAGGCAATGAGTTTCAAAATATTAGCCTCGGTCATGGCCGTACAGCCAGCTGTAGGACTAGTACTGCTGCTCCAGATATGCATAAAGATACATGAGCCCTTGCCTGCCTCGACAGGGTTTACATTATAATCAACGAAAATTCCATACTTATATGCATCACTTTTCATGCGCATAGTTTCTGCTGACTTCCAATCCTTTTTAACAGTATCCGTGTTGACAATCTTATTATAATAAGCTGAACGTGTATCATCAACACAAAAGTTTTTTTTATCAACTTTCAGGGAATTCATCCTTGATAAGATATTTTCATATCCAAAAAGGCCGCTCAAATAAAATATTCCTGCAGGTGCATTTCCGTCTCCTTCTTTTTTGAGTTTGCCTTTATTTAAATATGGATAATGCAAGCCCTTGCCCCAGGCCAGGCCGCTTCTTCCGGTGACGATAGGAATGTCTTTTAAAACCAGAACCCATTTATTCCCCTTCAATTCGTAGGCATTCATTATCCCATTGATCTTATTCCACCCATCGGTAGTGACCACAATCAGCTGCTTAGTGTTAAATTCTTTATTTATTTCTTTCTGCGAATGAATAAACAAAGTCAGAACAAATGAAAAAAAGAGGATTGTTTTCATGCTGCTGTATTCAGGGCTTTATTAAGCCAGTTCTTGCCTTCAGACAGCCGACTTATCATCATTGCTGAAACAGTGTCACCACAGGCGTTTAAAAGGGTAGCCATCGGGTCAACAAGGGTTCCTATGATCATCACCACCGGTAGCATTTCAATAGGAAAGTTATAGACCGTCATAACCAGTATTTCCCCGATATATCCGCCATTGGGAATTCCGCCTTCAACAGTACTGACGATTATAGTTATTCCCAGCGCGAGTAAAATGGTGTAGGGATCTGTAAAGTCTTTGCCCATTATTGCGAAAACGGCAGCTATTTTAATAATAGAAGATATACTTGAGCCATCCTTATGAAGCGGTGCTCCCAATGGAATTACCAGATTAGCAATATGTTCCGGAATTCTCATTCCTGATGCTGCCGCCAGATTAGCTGGTATTGTAGCAACACTACTGCAGGTGCTCAGCGCAGTAAATGCTGGGATGATATTATTTTTCCAGTATATTTTTACACCCGGAATCCCGGCTGCTAAAAAGGCGTACAAACTGAAGAACACTATAAAATAAAACAATCCCAGACCATAATATATCGCCATTGAATGTCCGTATGTACCAAAGAGCTGCGGTCCGAAAACCCCCACCTGATAAGCAAAGTAGGCTCCCAGACCTATTGGAGCCAATTTCATGATAAGGATGAGTAATTGTTTCATCACTTCGTCACCCGCAACCAGGAACTTTTTAAAGGGCTCACCCGCTGAACCTGAGCGGGATGTGGCGAAACCAATCAGTAATGAAAAAATAATAAATGCCAGCATGCTTTTACGCGATAGCAGCTCATTAAATTCATTTGCTGTTAAAAGACTTGTGGCCTGTTCCCCAAAGCTTTGCGACTGTATCGCTTCTACAACTTTAACCGACGTTTGAATATTCTGGGGAAGCGGAAATAACCAGACCGCAAAAACAGTAAGTATTGCTGAAATTAATACCGTTGCAATAAAAACCATAAGCATGAGAAGCATCACCTTCCCCATTTTTTTGGTCTGGTCAATATTAGCTATGGAAGATGAAATGGCAAAAAATATAAGGGGAATAACGGCAGTAAAAAGAAGATTAAGAAATATGTCACCTATTGGTTTTAATACTTCTACTTGTTTACCCAGTGTAAGACCTAAAATGGTACCGGAGATAATTCCTGCAAGCAACCATATTATACTGCTGTAGTTCTTTAGAAAACCGGATTGCTGAACGTTCATAAATTACAAACCGAGCCTGGCGGAAATTTCCAGCATTCGTTCAATTGGTTTTTGAGCCTTTAAAATTATATCCATAGGAACAGTAACTTCAGGTAATCCGTTTTTTAAACATAAATAGAGTTTTTCTAAAGTATTTCTTTTCATATGCGGACAGTTATTACAAGCACAAGCATTATTTGGAGGCGCCGGAATAAATACCTTATCAGGGTTAGCCTTCTCCATCTGGTGAATGATCCCGCTTTCAGTAGCCACTATAAATTCTTTTGCAGGATTATTGATGGTATATTTCAACAAACCTGTTGTGGAACCTATAAAATCAGCCATTTGTAAAACCACTTCTTCACATTCAGGATGAGCTATAAACTTCGCTTCAGGATGTCTGTTTTTTAATTTAAGTATCCTCTGCTGTGAAAAAATCTCATGAACCATACAGGCACCATTCCATAAAACAAGATCCCGGCCTGTCTTTTTTGCAACCCAGGCACCTAAATTTTTATCAGGTCCAAAGATAATTTTCTGATCTTTTGGTAAACTTTCAACAATTTGAACTGCATTGGTCGAAGTACAAATTATGTCACTTAAAGCTTTCATTTCTGCTGTACAATTGACATAAGTTATAACCAGGTGATTAGGATACTTTTCTTTAAACTTGGCGAATAAAACAGGAGGACAACTGTCTGATAAAGAACATCCTGCTTTTAAATCAGGCAATAAAACTTTTTTATACGGGGATAATATTTTTGCAGTTTCTGCCATAAAATGAACGCCCGCAAAAACTATTACTTCAGCATTTGTTTTTGCAGCTTCCTGTGATAAACCAAGGCTATCTCCAATATAATCGGCTATATCCTGGATATCCGGCTCCTGGTAATAATGTGCAAGTACTACGGCATTTTTTTCCTTCTTTAATTTGTTAATCTCTTCAAAAAGATCCAGCGACGGATCGATCGGTTCATCTATAAAACCTTTGATATTTAGTTCTTCTAAGGTATTCATTTATCAACTATTCAATAAATACAATTTAATATTATAAATAGATTCTTATTGTTTATTAGGGTGTTAGTTATGTTCAAAAATCGTGACACATTTTACTTTATTAATTGTTTTTAATTAATTATCAACAATTTTCTAACATAAAATCTATATTAAATAATTGATACCTAAGTACTTCACTAATCCTAATTATTTTATTGAATCTTATATGTTTGTTTTTTCCTGATAACAAAAAGTGGAATACTTTGTATTAAAAGCTTAAAACTATTTCAAAAATAAGCTAAAATCCTCTGATAAGAATTATTTATCAGCTCATTTTACATTTATTCAACCAGTTTCGGGACTAAATTAACATCTTTGATGGAGTTGTTAACATGATATATAAATTGATATAAATTAAAGTTTTCTCAATGCGAAATGTTGATTTCCTTGTTATTGGGTCTGGTATTGCCGGCTTAAGTTTTGCGCTAAAGGCTGCGAAATACGGTAAGGTACTCATAGTTACAAAAGCTAATGAAGACGAATCTAATACGAAATATGCCCAGGGTGGTATCGCTGTAGTTGTTGATAAAGAAGAAGATTCGTTCGCTAAGCACATTGATGATACCCTTATTGCAGGTGATGGTCTTTGTGACAAACATATAGTTGAAATTGTAGTTACTGAAGGACCTGAGCGGATTGATGAAATTATTAAGTATGGAACCCATTTTGATAAGACCAAGCAGGGCATATTTGACCTTGCAAAAGAGGGAGGACATTCTGAAAGCCGTGTTTTACATTACAAGGATATAACGGGTTTTGAAATAGAAAGAGCTCTATTGGAAAAAATTCATAATGATCCTAATATTGAGATTCTTACACATTATTTTGCTGTTGAATTAATCACACAGCATCATATCGGGAAATTTGTTGACAGGAAATCAGATGATATTGAGTGTTACGGCACTTATGCCTTAAATACATCTGACAATAGTGTAGAAAAAATATTATCTAAAGTCACTGTCATGGCTTCCGGTGGTGCCGGGCATATTTACGCTACCACAACAAATCCTGTAATTGCTACTGGTGATGGAATAGCAATGGTGTACAGGGCTAAAGGTAAAGTCAGGAACATGGAGTTTATTCAATTTCATCCTACCGCTCTGTATAATCCCGGAGAATATCCTTCTTTTTTAATCTCTGAAGCTGTTCGTGGTTTTGGTGGTGTGTTAAAGAGGAAAAATGGTGAGGAGTTTATGAGCAATTATGATGCACGCGGCTCTCTTGCTCCCCGCGATATAGTTGCAAGAGCTATTGATGCTGAGATGAAAAAATCAGGAGATGATTTTGTGTTTCTTGATATCACACATCGTGACAAGACAGATATTCTTAATCATTTTCCCAATATCTATGCTAAGTGTTTAAGTATAGGACTTGATATGACCCGTGATATGATACCCGTAACACCGGCGGCACATTATATGTGCGGCGGGATTCTTGTAAATGAATTCGGAAGATCCTCTATTGAACGGCTTTATGCCTGCGGTGAATGTGCTTCAACGGGCTTACATGGGGCTAACCGGCTAGCTTCCAATTCTTTGCTTGAGGCGACTGTATTTGCTCACCGCATCTTTGAAGATGCTATCATTAACTTTAAAAATAATGTTATCCCGGATAATATCCCTGAATGGGATGAAACGGATACCAGGCTATCAAACGAGGATATTTTGGTTACTCACAATCTGCGTGAAACTCAAAAGGTTATGAGTGATTATGTGGGAATTGTCCGTTCTGATTTCAGGCTTGAGAGAGCTATGCGAAGACTTGGCTTATTGTATGAAGAGACTGAGAGTTTTTACAAAAAGACTACCTTGTCAGTTAAATTATGTGAACTGAGGAATGTTATACAAAATGCATACATCGTCATAAAGTCAGCTATGCTTCGTAAAGAAAGCCGGGGTTTGCATTATACCACCGATTATGAACCGCATGCTCAGGAGCCTCACGATACTGTTTTTTAATTCTTAAATATGGCGCTTATTTTACCTGTAAAAAATATATATCCTGTAATAGGAGAGAATTGTTTTCTTGCTGAGAACTCAACAATTGTGGGTCAGGTAACCATGGGAGATAATTGTTCGGTATGGTTTAATGCGGTGATCAGGGGAGATGTTAATTATATCACTATCGGGAATAATACCAATATTCAGGATGGAGCAGTAATTCACTGCACCTATTTAAAAGCTGCCACACATATTGGAAACAATGTTTCAATCGGACATAATGCGCTTGTTCATGGCTGTACCCTGCAGGATAATGTTCTGATTGGAATGAGCGCCATTGTGATGGACAATGCCGTGGTGGAAGAATTTTGTATTGTTGGAGCCGGAGCTATCGTCCTGGAAAATACGGTCTGTGAGAGCGGATTTGTATATGCCGGGATCCCCGCTAAAAAGATTAAACCCCTAAGTGATGAGCAGATCGAATTACTTAAAAAGCTCCCTCAAAACTATATCATGTATTCAAAATGGTTTACTGAGGTTTAGGAATTACCATATTTTCCTCCAGATCCCAGTTTGGTCGTAAAGAGATAATTTTGTCGAATGTCCAGGTTTTTTCAGGCTGCTTTTTGGCTCGTAAATTCCCGGTATCCCACTGACCATTCTTATTTTCATCATAGATCACCCTTAGGTAATACTTGGCTGTTGGATAGTTTGTATAATTCAAAACTGTATTTTTTATTACTTTATCCTGTTTCAGGATTTCGTCCTTCTCGTTTAACCATTGAACAATATACGCCCGGGATGTATCGGGCACTGTTACTTTTATCGTTATACTTCCGTAATTTTCATCAGTGTCAAGACTAAACTTTCTAACATAAGCTTTAGATTTATTTCCAAAAGCATCAGTGAAAGCGCCATCTGTGGCTTTTAGGATATATTCTTTATTTAGCTTCCATGGAAATTTTAAGTGGTATCTCCTAAGGGATGTAGTATCTTTTGTAAGGCGGAAGCCGCTTACCTGCACGGAATCCTCCAGTATAGTTATTTGGGTTTCCTGTACCTTGCTTACCGGAGAAGAAGTTTGAAGGAGAATATCTGTCCCGGGCTTCAGTTTGGTACCCATAACATTATCGTTTATCTGGATGGTTCGGGTATAGGTATCCCGTTTATTTCTCCTGAGTACAACAGTATCTACACTCTTGCCTCCCTCGCTTATTGCAACCTGTAATGAATCAAATGTAAGCTCAGGCAGCCAAATAAGAGCGGTATCCTGTTTTGAAGAAATCTCTACTGACTTAGTAAGATCAAGTTCTTTAGGTTCTAAGATTTGTACAGATGGTTTTAGAAGTGGTTTGTTAAAGGCAAGAGCAATTCGTCCATCGGGTTCTATTTTTCTATCCTGTACGGAAAACACCGCCGGTACTTCTTTAAAAACTTGTAATTGTATCGTGTCTATGTTTTTCTTCAAAACAAGCGTGTCGTTCAAAAATGCAATCTGTTCATTCTGTCCATTATATATCCGGTCACCGCCCTGTTCCTGTAAGGCATAAATGCGATAGGTATCTTCACGTAAGTTTTGAAGTTTAAAATTTCCTGCACTGTCTGTTGTGGTGAATATGCTGGCCTTCTTTTTCCCAAATAAGGAGTCCTGCCTTACCGGTAGAATAAAAACTGTTACATCTTTTAGCTTTTCTCTTGTAATGGAGTTTATCACGTTTCCGCCGATGGAAAGCGAATCGATTTCGTTACCGGTAGAAAATACATAAGTATAATTCTTCAGGACATTGCTTTCATTAACGTCCGTTATAGCTTTCCCAAAGTTGATTGTATAAGTTGTTTTTTCTTCAAGTTTCTGATCGAACTTTATTTCTAAAATCTGTTTGCGGGCTTTATAAACTGGGGGAATATCAATGGCTGGTGAAATGCTGATCTCTGTATATTCATTGACAAGTTTTATAAACTCATCAAATTCAATTTGTATTTCTTTAGCTGCAAAATTCCTCGTGAGATTTTTAGGTGTTTCTTTCACAATCTTGGGTGGTTCGGTATCCCGCGGGCCTCCGGTCGGTGATTGAACACTTGCACAAGCTGAAATTAAAAAAAGCAGGACGAGCCAGATAAAATAATGTATTGAAAAAGCCTTGTTCAAAGAATTTGCCATTTATAAGCCTTATAACGGATTTTTAGTTTTTTTGGATTATTTATATTATCTCATATTCGATCATGCTTCCTGTCGCATTATTTAAAGCCGGTCTTTAAATTTATAATATATTGATTATTAGTGGTTTATATATCATCTTCCCAGGTGGACCATTAAAACCGATATATCTGAGGGAGAAACACCAGAAATTCGGGATGCCTGGCCCAGAGTCGTTGGTTTTATCCTAATAAGTTTTTCACGGGCCTCTTTTGATAACGAGACCAAACACATATAATTAAATTCTGCATTAATTGTGTGATCTTCCATTCGTTTCATTTTGTCAACGATTTCCAGTTCTTTTTCGAAGTAGCTTTCATACTTAACTTTTATTTCTGCCTGTTCAATTGTTTCCTTATCGTACCTGCTTAATATTTCATCGAATGTAGTATCTGCCTTTCGCAAATCTGCAAAGTTTACTTGTGGTCGTGTTATCAACTGAAACATTTTAACCGCCTGTGAAATTCCTGGTGTGCCTAGCTCTGTAAGCAGGCCATTTACATTATCGGGAGAGATGGATGTTGATTTTAAATATGCTACTATATAATCTGCATTGC
Source organism: uncultured Sphingobacterium sp. (assembly GCA_964358565.1). Classification (GTDB taxonomy): domain Bacteria; phylum Bacteroidota; class Bacteroidia; order Sphingobacteriales; family Sphingobacteriaceae; genus Daejeonella. Next base: position 8,229 of record CAYHRC010000081.1, read on the forward strand.
CAATTTTCTTGTTAACTTTTTCCAGCCTTTCATTAGAAATTAAGCCAAGCTTATGTCCGATAGGACTAAGCCTGATATCTGCGTTATCCTGGCGTAACAACAGCCGGTGTTCAGCTCTCGAAGTAAACATGCGGTAGGGTTCTTCAGTACCCTTTGTTACCAGGTCATCAATAAGCACACCGATATAAGATTCTGCCCGTTTTAAGATCAACTCTTCCTTTTCGTTGATTTTTTGATGTGCATTTATTCCGGCAATAAATCCCTGACAAGCTGCCTCTTCATAACCGGTAGTACCATTGATTTGTCCGGCCAGGTATAAATTTTCTAATTTTTTAGTTTCATGTGTCAGCCTTAATTGAGTGGGAGGGAAGAAATCATACTCGATAGCATAGCCCGGCCTGAACATTTTAGCCTTTTCAAAGCCTGGAATTTTTGTAAGAGCCCGGTATTGTACGTCTTCCGGTAAAGAGGTGGAAAAACCGTTAACATAGATCTCTACCGTATTCCAGCCTTCTGGTTCTACAAAGATCTGATGCCTGTCGCGTTCAGCGAAACGATTTATTTTATCCTCAATGGACGGGCAATAACGTGGACCTAGTCCTTTTATGCGACCAGTGAACATCGGTGATTTTTCGAAGCCTTCCTTTAAAGTTTCGTGAACTTCAGAATTAGTATAGGTTATCCAGCAACAACGCTGGTCTTTCGGGAGTTCAACATCAGTATAAGAGAAGCGTCCCCTTTCCTCATCACCCCACTGTTCCTCCATTTTACTGTAGTCAAGACTTCGCCCATCCACGCGGGGCGGGGTTCCGGTCTTCATTCTGCCCGATTCAAAACCTAACTCGATGAGTTGTTCGGTTATGCCTGTCGCAGATTTTTCACCTGTTCTGCCTCCGCCAAATCTTTTTTCACCTATATGTATTATCCCGTTCAGGAAGGTGCCGTTAGTTAATATCACAGCCCGGGATTGTATTTCTACTCCGAGTGAGGTGCGAACACCGCTTACCCTTTCCCCATCTGTCAATACTGATATCACCGTATCTTGCCAGAAATCTACATTTGGAGTCTTTTCAAGCATAAGGCGCCATTCCTCGGCAAATTTCATACGGTCATTTTGGGCTCTTGGACTCCACATAGCCGGACCTTTGGAGCTATTAAGCATCCTGAACTGTATG
>CAYHRC010000082.1:0-9269 GCA_964358565.1 uncultured Sphingobacterium sp.
TTAATATTGCTCTTGCCCTTGATAACTGAGATTTCGAGGCACCTTCACTAATTCCTAACTGATCAGCAATTTCCTTATGTGAATACCCTTCGATCACATACATATTAAATACAAGGCGGTAGCCGGTTGACAATTGTTGTATCAGCTTCATCAGGTCCTTCATCTCCAATCCGCTCATATCAAAGGTGTTCTGCGGCTGATCATATACCCCATCGATATCAACAACATTCAGGGTCCTTAGATTTTTTCTGTACACTTCAATTGCTGTATTAACAATGATTCGTCTTATCCAGCCTTCAAAAGAGCCGTCACTTCTGAAATCCGAAACCTTTTGAAATACTTTCACAAAGCCCATTTGTAATATATCTTCTGCTTCGTAAGTATCTTTAGCATAACGCATGCACACGCCCATCATTCGTGACGCAAGAGTTTTATAAAGGCTCTCCTGAGCTTTTCGATCTCCCCTCTTACATCCTTCCAGCAAACCATCAATAGTAAATTTATGATCCAAGTTCATATGCTTTAAAGGTAAGATGTTCAATTGTATGATTTAGTTGCATTATTAAAGATTTAAAACATAATCATCCTATATTGCTTAAGATTTAAAGAGGATGAATAAGGATTGAATACAGAATTGACCAGCAGATTTAACAAGAAATAAATAAATTTATGTCATTTGTAGATTACTATCAGGTACTCGGTATAAAGAAGGATGCTAGTGAAAAAGAGGTTAAAAATGCTTACCGGAAATTAGCCAGAAAATACCATCCGGATGTAAATCCGAATGATAAGGATGCACAGAAAAAATTCCAGGAAATTAATGAGGCGAATGAGGTGCTGAGTGATCCGGAAAAGAGAAAAAAATATGATCAGTACGGTAAAGACTGGAAACATGCAGATCAGTTTGAAGCCGCAGGTGCAAGACAGCAGTCACAACGGAGGCCGGGCGGCCAGACCTATTCCGGAAACTTCGGCGAAGCTGATTTCTCCGATTTTTTCAGTTCTATGTTTGGAGACTCAGGCAGCCAAAGCCAGCAGACTCATTTTAAAGGGCAGGACTTCAATGCAGAATTACGCCTGTCGTTAAGGGATGTGTACACAAGTCAGAAGCAAACCCTTACCGTAAATGGAAAGAACATCCGGCTTACAATTCCTGCGGGCGTAGAAAATGGTCAGACCATTAAAATAAAAGGGCATGGTGGCCCCGGATATAACGGCGGTCCTAACGGCGATCTTTACCTAACTTTCTCTGTTGCCAACGACCCTGAATTTAAGCGTGTCGGAAATGACCTCTATAAAAACGTGGAAATCGACCTCTATACAGCAGTATTAGGAAGTGAAATCACTGTCAATACCTTAAGCGGCAAGGTTAAACTTAATGTGAAACCGGAAACACAGAACGGGACAAAGGTAAAGCTGAAGGGAAAGGGCTTCCCTGTTTATAAACACGAAAACCAATTCGGAGATCTTTATATCACCTATACAGTTAAGATACCGGTAAATATCAGTGAAAAGGAAAAAGAATTATTCACTGAACTGTCTAAACTTAATAAATAGTGCCATGGCCAGACAAAACTTAATTTCGACAGACGAATATTGTATATATCATAAAATTGAATTTTCATTTCTTAAAAATCTGTGTGATTTCGGCCTCCTCGAAACTGTAACTGTCAACGAAGTAAATTACATACCCGAAAATCAGCTTGACAAATTGGAGCGGATGCTGCGCCTGCATCGCGAACTGGATATTAATCTGGAGGGGATTGATACTATTGACAATTTGCTCAGTAAAGTGAAAGATCTCCAACAAGAAGTGATCAGTTTGAAGAACAGACTCCGCCTCTACGAGGATATAGACTAAAAAGCCTGTTGAACCGGATCAATTCATCCCGGCGGACCTCATCACGGCACTTTCTTAATTTTTAACCTTTAGCAGTCTGAATTGCTGTTTATAAACAAGGAAAGAAGAATTAGAAAATTCAATTTTTCTTGAGCCTACCGGTCTGTTCAGATCCATCAATGGCTCAAACCTAAAATCAAGGTAAAGATTTGGAAGCAGCTTTTGCTGATACGAATACCGGAGAATTAAAAGCTGACGGTTTCGTTCGGTATAATTGGTATTGCTTATATGCTGGGAAACTGATTGATATAAAGGCATGCCATTGGATGATATAAAGTCCATTCCATTCCAGTAGGTTCCAACAAGGGTTCCGTAAGGGGTATCCATTCCGATATTCAGGTACCAGCCCTCTCCTTTTGAAAAATCCTGAACACTTGTGAATGAAAAGTCTTTGTAAGACAGGTAATAATTCTCTGTTCTGAAAGCTTTGACAAATCCGGATAAGGGAAGCTTTAATTTAACGCCAATAGCTGTATTTACGAGGGTTTGCAATGGGCTCGGATTCACATCGATCTGACCACCCTGATGGAAGGCGGTTAATTGTACTGGCAATGACAAACTTACTTTCGGCTTTTTGATCAGACTTACATCTGCAGATAATCCGCCCAGAATTTGCTCCTGCTCGGGAGATGGTTTATATATCATGCGCTTCCAGTTGATGAATGCATCCAGAAAGAGCTTCTTACCATTGATAATAAACTGAGTACCATATTCAACAGGCTCAGTGATCTTTTTTTCAAAATCAAAAATTGGTTCAACCATCCGGTGATGGATATTACCTTCAAGCACGCCATTGATGAGTGATGTATTTCCCTTCTGATAATTGATACTGAATAAGGGAAAGGTTTTATAGATACCTCTTCCTCCAAAATCCTTTCTCAAATGAACTCCGGCTGTGATAGCCAATCGCGGATGGGCATAATATACAAGCTGCGGCTCTAACTGAACCCCAAACAGGGTATAACCGTCCTGTATCTTATTAAAATACTCGTAATTCCGTAGGAAATTGAAGTTATAAACGCTTAGATCAAGTTCACCGGCCTTAAGACTGTCAGGGCGGATATGATACTCTAAACTGTCATTCAGTACCTGTGCTTTTAGAGCAAAAGCCGTACTTAGAATAAATAAAATAATACAGATTCTCTTCATTGGCAGGAGAAAGCAGATTTAATGATGCACAAATTAGTATAAATTTATGCTTATTAAAATTCTCAGGCATTTACAGGCAGTAAAACCTATCGCTCAGGCCGATCAATCTTACTTTTCAACCTGTAATACTTGTAGATCTTCACCGCCGACATAATGACAATTATGAATATAAACAGTCCGATCAAGCCATAGATCCAGTCGACAGCACTCTTCAGGATGACGGTGAACACAATAGCAACCAGGAAAATAGTAGCCAGCTCGTTCCAGAACCTCAATTGAGTTGATGACCAGGTAAAAACTCCATTTTTTAACTGATTTATTATGTTCTGACACATAAAGTGGTAAATCAGAAGCCCAAGAACAAAAGCCAGCTTGACCAGCATCCAGTTCATGCTGAGAAGAGCAGGGTTGACATAGAACATTCCAATACCGGCCAAAACTGAAAGCACCATAGCAGGTGTGGTTATAATATACCACAACTTATTCTGCATAATTTCAAACTGCCGCTGAAGAACTATTCTTTCCTGATCAGGACGCTCATTAGCTTCTACATGATATATAAAAAGCCTCACGATATAAAACAGACCGGCCATCCAGCTGACTACAAAAATGATATGTATGGCTTTTAAGTATAAATATGTCATAGTTTTCTTTTCGAATAGCTTAAGGCTTTGGTTAAGGCTTAAAGCCCTGGACTTTAAGCTTTGAGCTTATTTCCCTAATATCGAAACTCTTTTACGACTTCCACTGCATATTTCACATTATCGAAGGGAATATCAGGCATAATTCCATGGCCGAGATTGAATATAAATCCATTTTCTCCGCGCATGCGCTCAAAAAGCCGGAGTATACGCTCTTTGATTACTTTCTTATCAGCATAGAGTATATTCGGATCCAGGTTTCCCTGAACTGCCATTCCAGCCGGAAGCTTCTTTTTAATATCAAGCAGATCAGCATTCCAGTCAACCGAGATAACATCTGGCTTCGCCTCAGCCATCAGCGGGGCAAAAACAGAACTTCCCTTACAAAATGAGATGACCGGAATATCCTTCCTGTTGAGTTTTGAAATGATCTCAGCATTATACCTGTGTGAAAATTCCTTGTAATCATCCCAGGATAAGGCCAATGCCCAGCTGTCAAATAATTGAACAGCATTCACTCCTGCACTGATCTGGAGATTCAGATAATCTATGGTTACTTTAGCGATCTTTGCAAGCAGCTGATGAGCCAGCTCAGGATGATTGTGCAGCATGAGCTTGGTTAGTTTAAAATCTTTTGATGATCCTCCTTCAACCAGGTAGCTCATAACCGTGAATGGTGCACCTGCAAAACCTATCAAAGGAATACTGCCATCCAGTCTCTGTTGTATAACTTTTATTGCATCTGCAACATATTGAAGTTTACCATCAACATCTGTTAGCAGTTTATCAATATCTGACTGATTACGCACCGGGTTTGCAAACCTTGGTCCAACGCCCTGTGAAAAGCTCAGGTCACCTCCCATAGCTTCTGCAGTAACCAGGATATCAGAGAATAAAATCGCTGCATCAACGCCCAAAAGATCCACTGGTAACATGGTTACATCCGCTGCTATCTCAGGTGTTTTACACATTTCCAGGAAGGAATATTTATTTTTAATCTCCCAGTATTCGGGCATAAAACGGCCGGCCTGACGCATCATCCATACAGGTGGGCGTTCTGTACTTTTTGAAAATGCAGCTCTTATAAAAAGGCTGTCCTTTATATTGTTCTTACTCACTTTCCTTTATTAATTTCAGATTCGATCCTCAGAATAATGTTTTTTACCCTGGCAGTTATTTTGTATGTCTTAGCTTTTTCTACGTATGCTAAAGCCTTTTCATATTCTTTTTTACGAAGGTTCAGGTTCGAAAGATGAACCATTACTATAGCCTTGTCGTTTTGGTTGCGTAACGGGAACTTAGTTGCTATCTGAAAATGCTTTTCGGCCTCTTCATAATTATGCCGGTGAAGTTCAACATTTCCATAAATAAATTCATAAAACCCGCGTCGGTGTTTTCCCAGGCGGTCAGGATCTGCTATTTCCTTGAGTAGTTCTTCAGCTCCATCGTAATTCTTTGCATGGAATTCCCTGGCAGCCATAACAACGGTCCCTTCGCGGAAGTAACCCCATACAAGCATGGCAATACCAATACCAATAGCTGCTGCTATTTCATATACATGCTGACTTATAGTCCAGGCAAGCAAAAAAACAGCAATTCCAATAACCCACAAGCGGGCCTTCCTGGTAAACATTTAGTGTGTATCTGTAAATTTGTATCCTACTCCGCGGATTGAGTGAAAATAGGTTGGGTTCTTCTGATCCGGTTCAAAATACTTTCTGAAGGTCAGGATAAAATTATCAATAGTTCTTGTAGAAGGATAAACATCGTAATTCCATACGGTTTCAAGGATCTGCTCACGCGATACAGCTTCATTACGCCGCTCAATTAAAAGCTTCAACAGCATTGTTTCCTTCTTTGTCAATGGAGTGACCGTCCCGTCATCACTTTTCAGCTCAAAAGAATTGAAATAAATAGTTTTATCACCAATCTTATAGGAATTTAATTCTTTCAGCTGATCTCCTTTCATGCTCCGTTTTACCAGTATACCAACCCGCAGAATAAGCTCTTCCAGGTTAAAAGGCTTTGCCAGGTAATCATCAGCTCCCTTTTTTAAGCCCATAACACGGTCTTCACTCGTGTTTTTAGCTGTTAAAAACATAATCGGGACCTCGGAATTTTCCAGCCGGATAGTTTCGGCGACCTGGAATCCATCAATTTCCGGGAGCATCACGTCCAGGATCACCAGGTTAAAGCGCTCTTCCTTAAAGATCTTAAGTGCTTTCTTTCCATCCGTTGCCGTGGATACTTTGTATCCTTCAAGCTCAAGATTTAACTTGATAGCCTCGAGAAGATGCTCTTCGTCTTCGACCAGTAGAATTCGTTGTTTAGTTGGCATGTGCGTTGAATATGACTTCGAAAACTGTTCCCGAAGGCTGATTGTTCTTTACTTTTATTGATGCCAGATGCTTATCAAGCACCTGTTTTACAATGAATAAACCTAATCCTGTGCCCTTTGTTTTACGTGTATCCTCACTTCCCACCCGATAAAACTTCTCAAAAATACGTGATTTTTCGTGATCATTAATACCTATGCCCTCGTCTGCCACAACAAAATGAATTTGTCCCTTGCTCTTGAATAGTTTTACATGAATTTCAGCACATGGTGGCGAGTACTTTACAGCATTTTCAATGAGATTAGTTACTACCGAAGTTAATGCGAATTTATCACCATTTATAATTATCCCGGGTTGAATTTTTGGTATGATGATCTGTGTGTTGCATGTATGCACCTGCAAACGGTCTGCGACGGCTGCTACCAGCTGGGAAAAATTAAAGTTTTCTTTTGGATAAGTATAAGAGTTACTTTCAATCTTGGTAGCAATCAGCATATTTTCAACCAGGTCGTCAAGGCGTTCGATATCTTTTAATGAATTCGAGATAAAGGACTTTTGCTGTTCCCATTCAAGATTTCTTTTGAGGATTGTCTGGAGATATAATTTAATAGAAGCCAAAGGCGATTTTAACTCATGGGTAACAGAAAGCAGAAAATTCCTCTGTTGCACATGCATGTTTCGCTCCTTATTCAATGCTTTATGTAAATAATAAGCGCCTACAAAAAAAATGAAAACAAATACAGCAGTCTCACCAACTATCATCCCCTTACTGTTTGGTTTAGCATCGAGGAGCAGCCTGCCCCACCAAATGAGCTGAAGTACAGCATAAGTAACCAGACAGTAAAATATGATAAGAGGCCTTCTCATTTGTTTAAGCTCTTGATCCGCGGAAAACTATATCCAGACTTTCAAAGATCGCCCGCTTAGCCTTTTCCAGTTCAATTTTAGAATGGGCAGAGGATATAAAGCCTACCTCATAGCCTGAAGGGCCCAAATAAACACCCCTGTTGAGTAATTCCCGGTGCAGGACCTTAAATTTCTCCATACTTGAAGCATCAATCTCTTCAGCTGAACTTATTTTTTCCTGATCTGTAAAAGCAAACCAGAAAATGGATGCGATACTAAACACCCTGAACTTGTAGCTTCGTGCTGTCGCGAAACGCTGCACAGATTCGGCAAACTCGAGGGTTTTATTGTTAAGATCCTTATAAAAACTGGATTTTGAAAGCTCAGTAAGCTGAGCTATTCCTGCGGCCATTGCCACCGGATTTCCCGATAAGGTACCAGCCTGATATACCGGTCCGTCAGGAGAAATAAGCTCCATGATCTCTGCGGAGGCGCCATACATGCCCACAGGTAAACCACCGCCTATAATTTTACCATAGGTGATAATATCCGGATGTACGTCATAATAACCGGCCGCCCCTTCAAAACCGATCCTAAATCCTGAGATCACTTCATCGAAAATGAGCAGTGATTTGTTTTTGGTACAGATCTCCCGCAGGAATTGAAGGAATTCTTTGGTCTGCAGTAAAAGTCCATTGTTTGCCGGAACAGGCTCGATAATAATAGCGGCAATCTCGCCTTTGAACTGTTTAAACGCTTCTGTAACAGCCTTTTTATTATTCAAAGGCACAACCACTGTTTCATCAGCGAAAGCTTTAGGAATACCTGCGGATGATGTTTCACCAAAAGTTACAAGACCTGATCCCGCTTTAACCAATAAAGAATCTGAATGCCCGTGATAGCAGCCTTCAAATTTTATTATCTTATCACGTTTGGTATAACCACGCGCAAGCCTGATGGCTGACATAACCGCTTCTGTACCCGAACTTGTAAAGCGCAGCTTCTGAATGAATTTATTGTTCTTAAGAATGAGTTCGGCCAGCTGATTTTCAAGCGCTGTTGGTGCGCCAAAGCTCATACCATTCTGCATGACTCCGATAACTTTTTCGCGAACTGCCGCATTATTATGCCCCAGGATCAGTGGACCCCATGATGCGCAGAAATCAATAAACTGGTTACCGTCCGCATCCCAGATAAAACATCCATCCCCTTTTTGTATAAATAGTGGCGTCCCATACACTGATTTAAAGGCTCTAACCGGTGAGTTTACACCTCCTGGAAAATATGTCCTGGATTTTTCATAGAGCTCCGCCGATTTCTCTCTTGAGATATCAGGTTTCCCGGTCGTATTAACCGGCCTTTCATCTTCAGATCCTGAAAATATTTTTTTAAATGATCCTAACATTTTGAGTTTTACGTAGTGCGTTAATTAGTTGTAAGTTATTAGGTTATAAGTTTTAATAATTGACAGTTGACAATCCAGCAGTATCTCGTCTTGATACCTGATACTTGATACCTGATACTTTCTCAATCCATCCATCCTTTTTCAAGGATTTCGCGGGCATGATAGGTAATAATGATATTTGCACCTGCCCGGCTGAAAGCATACATATTTTCCATAATTACTTTTTGCTCATCTATCCACCCTTGTGCACCTGCTGCTTTTACCATTGAATATTCACCTGAAACATTATAACAGGCAACAGGCAGATCTGTACTTTGTTTTAAGCGATGGATGATATCCAGATAAGCTAAAGCAGGCTTAACCATAAGTATATCAGCACCTTCCTGCTCATCCAATGCAGCTTCACGCATAGTTTCAGAAGGATTTCTAAAGTCCATCTGATAGGCTTTTCTGTCACCTTTTCCAGGTGCGGAATCTGCTGCCTCGCGGAAAGGACCATAATAAGCTGAAGCAAATTTAATGCTGTAACTCATAATGGCAATATTTTCAAGGTCATTCTCATCCAGCTTTTCGCGGATACCCAGAATACGGCCATCCATCATATCAGATGGAGCAACCATGTCTGCACCAGCCTGAGCATGCACCATGGCCATCTGGGCTAATACATCAACAGTTTTATCATTCTGTACATAATCGTTGTGCAAAATACCGCAATGACCATGAGTGGTATAGGCACAGGCACACACATCCGTAACAACATACAGGTCATCACCGAAGGCCTTTTTTAATTCACGAACCGCATTGGCAACAAGCGAATTTTCGTCGTAGCATGAGCTTGCATCATCGCTTTTCTTCTCACCAACCCCAAAAAGCAGCACTTTATTAATACCCAGTTTCATTGACAGCTCCACATCCCTGACCAGGGAATCGGCCGAAAAATGGCTTATGCCAGGCATGGCATCGATGCCATGAAAGATATTTTTTCCGGGAAC
>CAYHRC010000083.1:0-9235 GCA_964358565.1 uncultured Sphingobacterium sp.
GGAACATTATTTCACAGAGTGATTAAAGAGTTTATAACTGCTGCCGGCGACCGGCCTGTGGAGGATGTTGCAATGGAAGTCAGCATCCTGAAAAAGAGGGAAGCGCGGAAAATTGAAAAGCAAATGGGATTAAAGAAGAACATATTATAATGAAAATAATTTCATACAATGTTAACGGTATACGCTCTGCACTTAGTAAGAACTGGTTATCCTGGCTCCAGGCCGCTGATCCGGATGTGATATGCCTGCAGGAAATAAAAGCAACACCCGATCAGCTTATTGATCTGCTTTTGCTGGAACAAATGGGATATGAACATTACTGGAATCCGGCAGAAAAAAAGGGATATAGCGGTACAGCAATATTTACAAAACATTCGCCAAAACATGTGGAATATGGATGTGGAATTGAGGAATACGACAGGGAAGGCCGTGTAATCAGGGCTGATTTTGAAGATTTTTCTGTAATGAGCACCTACTTTCCCTCAGGCTCCAGCGGAGAAGAACGTCAGACCTTTAAATACAGGTTTTTGGATGACTTTCAGGAATATGCCGATAAGATCAGGCTGGATCATCCAAAACTTGTGATCTCAGGAGATTACAATATCTGCCACCACCCAATTGACATTCATAACCCGAAATCAAACGCAAACTCCTCCGGATTTTTGCCGGCTGAAAGGGAATGGATGGAGAACTTTGTTAATAGCGGGTTTGTCGATTCTTTCAGGCATTTTAATGCAGAGCCCCATAATTATACATGGTGGAGTTACAGGGCAAATGCAAGGAATAAAAACCTGGGCTGGCGTATCGATTATAATATGGTTTCCGCAGATCTGCGAAATAATCTCCAGCGGGCTGCTATTTTACCGGAAGCAAGGCATTCAGATCATTGTCCGGTATTGCTCGAACTCGCTTTTGATCCAAACTGAATCAGGATATAATTATTATTAAGTATCTGCCTTTAAAGGCAATACAAATTAGTATATTCGGCTATGGCGTCATTGCTGATCACGGAAATTAAATCACTCATAGGAATTCAGCCTGCAGAGGTAAGGGTTTTGAGTGGTTCTGATATGGCTGAGCTCAGCGTTTTAAATAATGCCTGGCTGTTTCTCGAGAATGGCAAGATCAAAGATTTCGGGATTATGGCATTACTTCCTCCTGAACTTAGGGATCACAAATCCCAGATAAAAGCAAAAAACAGGTTTGTATTTCCTTCATGGTGCGATTCTCACACTCATCTTGTTTTTGCTGAAAGCCGTGAGGAAGAGTTTTTAATGAAGATTAAAGGCAGCAGCTACGAGGAAATTGCAGCACGCGGGGGTGGGATTCTTAATTCAGCGCGAAAATTGCAGGCCTCAACCGAAGAATATCTGTTTGAACATGCTTCGGAACGCCTGAATGAAATTATCCGCATGGGTACGGGTGCTGTAGAGATAAAGAGTGGCTATGGATTAAATCATGAAAGTGAATTAAAGATGCTCCGTGTCATCCGCAGATTGAAGGAATCTTTTCCCATTGTAATTAAATCTACATTTTTAGGTGCCCACACCTTCCCAAAGGAGTATAGAAACGATCATGAAGGCTATCTTAACCTGCTCATTCAGAAAATGCTGCCTCAGATAGCGGAGGAAGGTCTGGCTGATTTCATTGATGTTTTTTGTGAACAGGGCTTCTTTTCTGTGGATGAAACATCACGCATCCTGGAAGCAGGGGTCCGGCACGGACTGAAACCGAAGATCCATGGCAATCAGCTATCTTCATCCGGGGCGGTCCAGATAGGAGTAAAATATAATGCTTTGAGCATTGACCATCTTGAAGTACTGAATAAAGATTCTTTGAATGCTTTAAAAAACAGCAAAACTATCGCCACCCTTTTACCAACCTGTTCCTTGTTTTTGGGTATACCGTATGCTGATGCGAGGGCTTTCATCAATGCCGGTATTCCGGTTTGTCTGGCATCAGACTATAATCCGGGATCATCGCCATCCGGCAATATGAACCTGGTTGTTTCCCTGGCATGTATCCGCCAAAAAATGCTTCCAGAAGAGGCTATCAATGCTGCAACAATGAATGGTGCCGCAGCCATGGAATTAAGTGCCAGCCATGGAAGTATTACAAGAGGAAAAGCAGCTAATGTATTTATTACCAAACCGATACCTTCGCTTGCGTTTTATCCTTATTCTTTTGGCTCAAACCTGATAGAGACGGTTATAATGAACGGTGAAATTTACTGATATATGGGCAGGCTGATCATTTATTCGCGTGAAACTTTGCTTAACCTTACATCCCAAAGAAAGGGAGAAGTAAAACTTGGTGAGCGGTTGCAGGTGCTTTCTTCGCTGGATGATCTGGATAAATCAAGCTGTAAATTTGTTCTGATCGGACTTCCTGAAGATGTAGGTGTAAAAGCAAATTTCGGTATAACCGGTACACGAACAGCCTGGCTGGCGGCATTGAATGCCTTGTGTAATATTCAAAGTACCGATCGCTTTAGCGGAGGAGAAATTGCTGTCCTTGGTCATATCGATTTTAGCTCTGAATTACAAAGAGCCGCTAAGCTGGATGCTGCAAAAGAATCTGAACTTGAGAAGCTGAGGGACCTGGTAGGAGAGATTGATGAGCAGGTTTATGATCTTATTCTCAGAGTATTTTCTTCCGGAAAAGTTCCTATAATTATTGGCGGCGGACATAATAATGCATACCCGGTTATAAAGGCCTTATCCACCCATCAGCAATCGCCGGTAAACGTAATAAACATTGATGCACATGCTGATTTCAGGGCTCTGGAAGGGCGCCATAGCGGCAATGGGTTCAGTTATGCACTGAGAGAGAAATACCTCGGTAAATACGCTGTTTTAGGGCTGCATGAAAATTACAATTCCCAGGGACTTATAAATGAGCTGAAAGAACTCAAAGAACAGGTCCTTTTTATATTTTTTGATGATCTTGTAAGGGAAGATAACAATTATGACCGCGCCTTTCTGGAAGCGTTGAACTTTACGCAGGGGGTTCTTGGATTAGAAATAGATGCGGATTCAATTGACGGCACTTTATCAAGCGCTGCTTCTCCATCAGGATTTACTGTAAACCAGGTAAGGAACATGATAGCAGCGAGCAGAATACAGGACATGTCATATCTCCACATTGCTGAAGCTGCTGCTACGCTTGATGATGGACGGGAGAATAGCCTCTGCGGGAAAACCATTGCATTCCTTATCAGTGATTTTGTAAAAGCTCAGCGATAGCGGCTTAGAATTCCCAAATTTTACCCGGACTTATACAGGCATCCAGCCTGATATCGAAAGCGTTCTGTTCGGATATTTCATCAACAGGTTCAAAAAACGACAGGCCTAGTTTTTTTACGTCTGGCCTGCAGTGGGCAAGAAAGCGATCATAAAACCCTTTTCCATAACCCACCCGATTTCCCTTTTTATCGTAGGCTAGTAATGGGACAAAGACAAGGTCAATTTGTCCGGGAGGAATAATTCTCCCATGAATAGGTTCCGGAATATCGTATCTATTCCTCCCTAAAATAGTGTATTCATGGTCGTAAAGAACATTTACGATCTCCAGCTTTTCAAAATTTGTTCGGGGGATCACTATTTCCAGACCGGGCTCTTCATGCTTAAAGTAGTTTAGGATGGAGAAAGTGTCTACCTCCATATGTTTCCGGATCGGCATAAAAATGTGGACCATTTTAAACTGTGACCAGTCGATCAGCCTGACCTGCTTTATCAGCTCATCATTCAACATCCAATATTGAGAACGTGTCAGGCTGGAACGCTTTTCTAAATACAGTTTACGAAGTGCTTGTTTATCCACAATACGAATGTAAAAAACTCTGCCAAATTCGGGCAATAAAAAAACGGCCTATCCACCTATGGAATGACCGTCTAATCAACCTAAAACTAAATCTTAATCTTAATTACTTTACTCTTTCTATATAATCACCTGTACGAGTATCCACTCTGACCTTATCGCCCTGGTTTACAAATAATGGCACTTTAATCTCTATCCCTGTTTCAACAGTTGCACTTTTTAAGGCATTTGTTGACGTATCACCTTTAACTGCGGGTTCGGTGTATGTAATTTCAAGTTCCACATTGGAAGGAGCCTGAGCCATGATCGGCTCATCGCTCTCAAAGGAAACAATTACATTCATTCCTTCTTTCAGAAACCTTGCAGCTGTACCAAATAAGGATTTTGGCACACTGAATTGTTCGAATGAAGTGTTATCCATCACTACAAAATAATCACCCTCCTCATACAGATACTGATAATCACTTGTTTCAACACGGCAGATCTCAACCTGTTCATCTGTTGCGAAACGTGATTCAACAATCTTTCCTGTACGCAGGTTACGCATTTTTCCAATGTAAAAAGCTCCTCCTTTACCCGGTGTGCGATGAATAAACTCATCCACACTTACCAATTCGCCGTTGAAACGTAAAATATTGCCGGTTTTAACTTCTGAAGCTTTTGCCATAAATCTTATTGCTGAATTCGAGCCGCAAAGATAGGGTCATTTTATTAAAGCTGCAATAGTCATGTGAGGATTTCTAAAAAGCCATGAACAGCTTCTCTGCTTTCGCCGGAGGGTAAAATGCCACAGCAAAAAGATGAGATGAATGATTAAACTGCTATTTAAAATCAGCTACATTTATCCGATACTGGCAAAACTCATATTCATGCTCCTGGTTTGAACAGATGATAAGCAGGCGGTCGGAAGTAAATTGTCTGATCAAAGAGAGATACCATTCCACACCCTGCTGATCAAGATTAGAAGTGGGTTCATCCAATAATAGAATGTGAGCATCAGAACAGAAAGCAAGGGCAAGTTTAACCCGTTGCTTCATCCCTGACGAAAAATATTTTATGGCTTTGTGTTTTGCCTGCCTGAGACCCAGCAGATCAATAAGGCTTTCTCTGTCAAATCCACTTCGATACCCCTTAAACTGGAAATGAAAGTCGATGTGTTCCGCCAAAGTAAATTCTTCAATCAGCTCGAGATAGGGGGCGGCAAGACTTAAATGTTCAAAAACCTTTTATATATCTATCGTTTTGCCATCATTCAGGTAAACGATACTGCCTTCAGAACTGCTTAAATTACCCGATATCAGGCTTAATAGAGTTGATTTTCCGGCACCGTTTGCTCCAAGAATAGCATATGAGAAGCCCTTTTCAAAAACGTAGTTGATATCCTTAAAAATCCATTCGCGGTTAAAGCGACGGCCAATGCGTTCAAGGATGATCTTCATAAATTTTGATAAAGCCTCTTTTGGAAGAATTATACACTGCCAAAACCTTTCATAACCCCGCGGTTCGAATTCCTGATAAAGTCAATGATCTCATCCCGGATTTCGGTGGGCTCGCGTTCTGTTTCAATAATATCGAGCGCCCGGCTGACATTGAATTTTTTCAGGAAAATTGTTCTGTATATATCCTGTATCTCATTAATCTGCTCGGAAGAAAATCCGCGGCGGCGTAAACCTACCGAATTAATGCCAACGTAGGCCAGCGGTTCGCGTCCGGCCTTAGTATATGGCGGCACGTCCTTCCGAACCAGTGAACCTCCCGAAATGATCGAGTGCGCCCCAATGGATACGAACTGATGAACAGCAGAAGCGCCGCCTATGAATGCGAAATCCTGTACCTCAATATGCCCGGCCAGCTGGACAGAATTGGCTATGATCACATTGTTTCCAATAATACAATCATGCGCTATATGCACATATGCCATTAAAAGGCAATTTGACCCAATTGTTGTTGTATTTTTATCAAGAGCAGTACCCCTGTTCAAAGTAGCGCATTCCCTTATGACCGTATTATCACCTATGGTAAGGGTAGACGCTTCGCCTTTATATTTCATATCCTGAGGCGGCGCTGATATAACAGCTCCAGGGAATATGCGGCAGTTTTTCCCTATCCTGGCGCCATCCATGATAGTTACGTTTGATCCGATCCAGGTACCTTCACCGATAACCACATCTTTATAAATGGTAACAAAGGGTTCAATTACTACATTTTCGGCGATGTTGGCCTGGGGGTGGATATATGCAAGGGGTTGGATCATACGTTTGCTTCGCTTTCTTTAACTCTGATAATTTGTGCCATCATTTCTGCCTCTACCACTACCTTTTCGCCAACCATCCCCACACCTCTCATCTGACAGATACCTCTTCTTATCGGTTCCATTAAATCGCAACGGAAAATAATAGTATCCCCCGGCAAAACCTGAGCCCTGAAACGAACTTTATCGATCTTTAAAAAAAAGGTTAAATAGTTTTGAGGATCCGGGACGGTGCTAAGTACCAGAATTCCGCCGGTTTGTGCCATTGCTTCAATTTGGATCACGCCTGGCATTACAGGAGCTCCCGGAAAATGACCTTTGAAGAACTCTTCGTTCATAGTCACATTTTTCAATCCAACTACATGGGTTTTAGAAAGCTCGAGTATTTTATCAATAAACAAGAAAGGTTGCCTGTGAGGCAGAATGTTCATGATCTGAACAACATCATACAAAGGCGTTGCATTCGGGTCATAAACCTGAACGTATTTTTTATTTTTTTCTTTTTTGATCTGTGCCTTGATTTTTTTAGCAAATGCAATGTTCGCAGCATGTCCGGGACGGGCAGCCATAATATGACCCTTTAACGGAACGCCAACTAGCGCGAGATCGCCTATCATATCTAATAACTTATGACGTGCTGGTTCATTCTGATAACGAAGTTCAATATTATTCAGGATGCCTTCTTTAGCTACATCAATATCTTCGCGATGGAAAAGAACTGCAAGGTTCTTTAATTCGTCTTTGCTTACCTGTTTATCAACAACAACAATTGCATTATTAAGGTCGCCCCCTTTTATCAGGTTATGCTTTAATAACATTTCCAGCTCATGGAGAAAACAAAAGGTCCTGCAGGATGCAATTTCCTTCTTGAATTCAGAAAGGCTGGTAATTGCGGCATGCTGACTTCCCAAAACAGGGGAGTTATAATCGATCATACAGGTAAATCTGTAATCATCTAAAGGCATAGCCACCATTTCAACCTTCCGGTCGGGCTCGGAATAGTGAATGTTATGTGGAATATTATAATACTCACGGAAAGCTTCCTGCTCAACAATTCCTGCCTTCTCCAATGCCTCAACAAACATAATCGAACTGCCATCCATGATAGGAGTTTCTGGTCCGTCAAGTTCAATAATGATATTATCAACCTCGGCGCCTACCAGACTGGCAAGTACATGTTCAACTGTGTTCACACTGGCCCCATTCTGGGAAATAGTTGTACCACGCGATGTATCTGTTACATTATCAACATCAGCATCAATTATCGGTGATCCGGGAAGATCTATCCGCTTAAATTTATACCCGTGATTTTCAGGTGCAGGCTTGAATGTCATAGTGGCCATCTGACCGGTATGAAGACCAACTCCCGTAACAGAAATCTCAGATTTAATTGTTCTTTGCTTTACATTCATAATCTTAATCTAAATCAGCCTGTTCACTGATTATTTTGCCAGCTCTTTAATAATTTTTTCCAGCTCCTGGATTCTTTTCTCAAGCTCCGGTAAACGCTTTATGATTACCTGAGCCTTTAAAGACTCCCTGTAAGGCTCTAAAGGAACTCCGTTCCAGCTCTTTTTTTCCTCTTTAATGGAATTACTCACTCCGGATTTTGCACCAATATTACTCCCGTTCGCTATCGTAATGTGACCCACTATACCCACCTGACCCCCAACAATACAATTTTCACCTATTTTAGTACTTCCAGAGACACCGCTCTGGGCTGCAATAACTGTATTTGCTCCAATTTCAACATTATGTGCAATCTGAATGAGGTTATCAAGCTTAACGCCCTTCCGGATGATAGTTGAACCCATGGTGGCCCGATCTATCGTCGTATTAGAGCCAATTTCTACATCTTCTTCAATGATTACATTGCCAATCTGGCTTACCTTGCGGTATGTCCCATCACCTTCATTTACAAAGCCGAACCCATCGCCGCCAATTATTGCACCGGAATGAATAATTGTCCTGTTGCCAATGGTACAATTAAAGTAAACTTTAACACCGGCATATAATGTTACATTTTCCCCGACCGTAACATTGTCTGCCAGATATGTATTCGGATATATTTTACTTCCTGAACCAATTTTAACATTTGGCCCCACATAAGCAAATGCACCAATATAAACATCTTCTCCTAACTGAGCGCTTGGATGAACGAAACTTTGCTCCTCAATGCCACTCTTATTGGCTTTAATCAGTTGATCATACTTCTCAAGGAGGACAGAGAAGGCACTATACGCATTTTTAACCCGTACAAGAGTTGCTTTGTATGCCTGAGCAGGAACAAAATCATTGTTAACAATGATAACTGATGCATTCGAGTTGTATAAATAGTGCTCATACCTGGTATTAGCCAGGAATGAAAGCGAGCCTTGCTGAGCCTCCTCGATCTTTGATAGCCTATTTACTGTCACTTCCGGATCACCTTCTACAGTACCCTCTAACAATATTCCAATCTGATGTGCAGTTAATTGCATTCGGCAAATTTAGATGTTATAAGTTAACGAACAAATTTTGTACTTATTAGCTTCCTGGCAATTCTTATCATTTCATTAAACAAGTTTCACTTCTTTCACATAACAGAGGATATATTTCTGAACCGTGCGAACCAAAGCCTCAAGATTTGAATTATCAGAAGCGGTAGTAATATCCTGAATACTACCGTCTTTCATAAGTATCTTTATACTTCCGTCTCCCACACTATATGCATTGTTCTTTATTGTATCAGTAAATACGAAATAAGAGGTGTCATCATCAGAAATTTCAAACTCATCAGTCACCCTGTCGGCAAGGTCATTGATTTTTTCTATGGGCGGAGGGTCGTTGGTGATCTCAACCTGATACAGGTTTCTTTCAATAAGATGACTGCAAAGGGTTGAGAGAATAAGGTCATTATCATCAGCCCAAACTTTTATGGATGTAAATATGTCGTTGTCATCCAGTTTCGTAAACCGGTCGAGATTTCTGGGATCAGTGCTGAATTCTTCCCTGCTGAGTGAATTCTTTAAAAAATAGGAGAAACATGGACTTGCAAATAAGTTTCTTCCCTCACCTGAAAGTTCTTTGGCCCGTTCAAGGATCTTGACGAGCATTTGCTCTGCCGCAATCACTGTCTTATGCAAATAAACCTGCCAGTACATTAATCTTCTAGCAATAAGAAAT
>CAYHRC010000084.1:0-9180 GCA_964358565.1 uncultured Sphingobacterium sp.
GTCAATGATATTTTAGAGCCATCCTGAAGAGTCAGAATAACTTTATTTTCAAACCGGACGATGTCGTCTTTAACCGGTTTGGCTTTTTTTACAATTTGTATATCAGTGGATCTATGCAGGAAAAAATAAGTTCCGGTTGAAATAATAAAAATAACAGCTGCAGCAGCAGTTATCCTCATTAGCAAGGTTCTGCGGAGCGGATAAACTTTTATTTCCTTTTCATAAGAATTATCCATCATCTCTTTTAAACGCAGCTTTAGCCTGGTATCAATCTGATCCTTCATGCCCAAACTATTTGAAGGAATTTCGACCTCTTCATCATTAAAAGAGCTATACCACCGATTGACCTGCTCTTCCTCTTCGGGTGTTGCCGTTCCTTCAAGATACCTGCTGATAATCTTTATTAAATTTTCTGGTAATTGCATTGCCATATATTATGTATGTCTGTTATAAAAGGTTTTACACCTAATTGATAATTCAGATTGTTGGACAATAATTGCAAACGGGAAAACTTAGGAGTTAACAGGATAATGAATATTAAAACGAAAGAACAGCAGCGCCCAATTTTTTTATAACTAAGCGGAGCCTTTTTAAAGCTCTGTTCAAATGATTTTCTACTGTGCTGGTAGAAAGATTCATTTCTGATGCAATCTGTTTTAGCGGCATATTATCCTCACGGCTGTATTTGAAAACAAGCCGGCAGCGTTCAGGAAGATTTTCTACTTCTTTATTAACAGCTTGCAGCAAGCGTTTATAATGCAGAGCTTCAGAAATATCATAGGATTCAGCAGGATCTGAGTGGGAAGGGTGTTGTATATAATTCTGTTTAAGTAGCTCTTTACGAATGTTTGCAAGCACACGAAACTTTACGGCAGTAGCTAGATAAGCTCCCGGATTATTTATCTCTGATTTGTGGCGATTGGACCATAGGCTGGAAAATACATCATGAACTACATCCTCAGACTTCTGCTGATCCCGGAGTCGATTATATGCTACGGCATATAAGGTCTGCCAATAGCGATTATATATTTCTGTAAACGCCAACTGATCATCAGATCTGAGAAGTCTTAATAATTCATTATTTGAAAGAGCTTCCAGGTTTCTCAATGGTAAGAGTTGATTAGAATGAATCAATTATTAGCAAGTTTAGTACAAAGTTCTATACAAAAAAATGTTTACGCATATTGTCCGGGTTTTGTTGAATTTATTAAGCAGGGATGGGGGATAGGTTCGCTGGTACTTTACTGGGTTTGATTTAATTCTGTATTTAGGGGAGAGCAGCTGGTACCACCAAAAAACCTCAGAGAAATCTTTTTTTTTGATTAAAGGAATTTTGGGACGGTACAATGATGAGAAGGGCCGCAGGTAAATAATTTTACTGTAAAATACCTAATTCTGCGGTAAAATTGATTTAATATTCAGAAAATACTGTAAAAGGCTTTTCAATTAATTCCAAAAATTGCCTTGTAAACATTTTCCATATCTTCAATTTCATGATCTGAAAGTTTCTTAAATTAACCTGTTAATCATTCTGTGCTATCAGTGCTGTGATCCTTTCGGGCATTTAATTTAAGAATCATAGATTATGTGCGATTTCAATAATTTAACTTTAAAGAAAATTTCCATTCGCCAGTTCTTCAGGAATTTACCTTCGGAAACCCTTCGGAATACATGTAAAGCTATATTAGGATTACCGGTTACACCTGTAAAGGTAATTCAGGATTATTAACTGTAAGTGTATAGCTATTTCAGGACGAGACAATGGGTACATTGCAGGGTCTTTGCAGGGTCCTTCTTCGGCTATTATTTGGCTGGCTATACTTTAAACCCGGTTCGAGCCGAAGAAAGACCGAAGAACAACCAAACAAAGTGCAGATTTTAGTATTCTTACTCTGTTCGAAATTCTCATCTGCCCGTTTTCTTATTTTTTCGTTATTTCCAGAGTGGTCAAACCGGGCCAAACCGGGCCAAATCGGGTCAGCCGTTCCAAAAGCCTGTCATATTGGTAAATAGCTATTTACATTTAAGCTGTGATAGCGCTTCACACCAAATTAATTGATTTTTTAACATTTTAATTTTTAAAGATATGGGAACATATAAAAAAGGAATTCTGGGATCATTTTCCGGTAAGGTCGGAACCGTAGTGGGCAGCTCCTGGAATGGTATAGAATACATGAGAAGTCTGCCAAAGCCTTCAAGCAAGGCACCCACGAATCTGCAACTGATCCAGCGCGCAAAATTCGGCCTGGTTAACGGTTTTTTACAGCCCATCAGCATGCTGGTGAACCTGGGTTATAAAAGTTTAGCTTTTCAGAAAACAGGTTATAACCTTGCTACATCCGAAATCATTGCGGAAGCTATATCTGGTGTATATCCTGATTTGGAAATCGACTTTTCAAAAGTCCTCTTTAGCAAAGGCAGTCTTACGGGGGTGTGGAATGTGGTAAATGATACTAAATTCTTAATACTCAGAAATATGGCACGACTAACATCAGGCCACTTATAGTATAAGCCCTGCCGGATTCTTAATCGCTAATAATAATGCTATTGTTACACACAAATTTTATCCCTTTCTATAGAATTGATTTGATTGCCCATACGATGGCTCTTTTGAAATAATATGCTCATAAACTGCTAGTTATGCTGCTGGATTATAAGGATTTGGAATCCGGAATTAAACACAAGCCGGGAATTGAGTTCAGAAACAGCAGCGAACACCAGGCAATAGCTATAACCATCCCGGATTATTTCTATATTTCATTTTAATATAATTTATTTTTAAAGGCTATGAAGCTTGCATGAGCTTATTCATGTCGTTGTGTGAGCGGTAAGCTCATGCAGGTTTCAATATTAATCTAAAAACCATAATGAGAAAAAATCTGCTTTTATTAGCCGCGTTTGTTACCCTGGGGCTAAGTTCATGGGCCCAGCAGCCCGGAGCGCAATCAGGTAAACAGTATAGTTATATTATTAAAGGAGGTCATGTGATCGACCCTAAAAATAATATCAATGAAGTAATGGACGTTGCTGTCACCTCAGGAACACGGGCACAAGCAGCCCGTCCGGCAATGGCCGCGCGTCCGGCTGAGAATGGCCGCCCTGCCCGTCCGGCCATACCTGCCCGTGCTGCAGTTCCGGCTACAGAAGGCAAAGTGACACTTGTTGCAAAGAATATTAATCCGGATCTTGCTGACAGGATCATCGATGCTAAGGGTTTATATGTAAGCCCTGGATTGATCGACCTCCATGTGCATTTCTTCTGGGGACATGAAGGAAGTTATCTGAAAAATGCACCAGCAGCTTTACCTGCCGACGGCTTTACTTTCCGTACCGGGGTGACTACCGTGGTTGATGCCGGCTGCACAGGCTGGAGAGATTTTGAACTCTATAAAAAGCAAACGATTGATGCTTCCCAAACCCGTGTATTGGCTATGCTGAACATCGTAGGAACAGGGATGGACGGTGCCGGCGAGAACAATATCGATGAAATGGACCCTCAGAAGACTGCTGAGATGGCTAAGAAATATCCAAAGGATATTGTCGGTGTCAAACTTGCACATTTTGATGGCCGTACCTGGGTGCCTACCGACCGTGCGCTTGAAGCAGGCAGACTCGCTAATATTCCGATCATGGTGGATTTTGGTTCTTCAGACCCGTATCTGCCGCTTGATTCATTATTTAATGTGAAATTCCGCCCCGGCGATATTTATACCCACGCTTTCGGTGGAAACGGCAGCGACAGTCCGAACGGAAGAGAATCTATTGTTGATATGAATGGCAAAGTAAAACCCTTTGTATATAAAGCCAGAGAAAGGGGAGTGGTCTTCGATATTGGCTTCGGAGGTGCGAGTTTCCTTTACAACCAGGGTGTTCCTGCTTTTAAAGCCGGCTTTTATCCTTCTACCATCAGTACGGATCTTCATACCGGCAGTATGAACGGCCCAATGAAAACCATGGACAACATCATGGGCTTGTTTATGGAAATGGGTATGCCTCTTAAAGATGTTATCAATGCGAGTACCTGGAATCCCGCTAAAGCGATCAAACGTGAAGAACTGGGAAACCTGTCGCAGGGATCTGTGGCTGATATTGCCATATTCAGAATAATTGAAGGTAAGTTTGGATGGCCTGTAAGAGGCGGAAAAGTTCCGGGAGATAAAAGACTGCTAACTGAAATGACCCTCAGGTCTGGTAATGTAGTCTATGATCTGAATGGAATATCACAGCCGGTTGGCCCTACTCCAGCACCAGCTAACGCAGTGCGTTAACAGATCAGGAGAAAATGATATTTATAAAACGCCTTCCAGATTGGGAGGCGTTTTTTTTTAACCCTTCCGTTCCGGATCTTAGCCCGGGACGGATCTGCTCTGGATGCGGCGCAGCTCGCGTCATCTATGCATTGACTTAACCTGAAGTAGTATTAGTCAGGTTATTGCCTCACTTTCCCACCTTACCAATCTCCACCCTGAATTCCGGGTTATCCAGCACGTTCTTCGATCTGGAAAGGTCATTATAACTATTGATATTGATGGTTTTTTGCAGGGTTTTGAAATTGCCGTCGATGCGGACGATGTCGCCGAGGGCTAAAGCTTTTAATTTAGCGTAAGCGGGATCTGACCTGGAGGTTCTGCTGGTAAAGACGACGGATTGGTAGCGCGTTTTTTCGGTCATGTTGCCGGCATCGAGGTTCATTCCAAAAGACGCTATGATATAGTCGGGTGCATCGGGATCGGAAGCAAGGTCGAGCACGCGTGCTTCCCAAGCTCGAAAATGAAGCTGCAGACTATCGAGGATGTGCGTCTTTACAATATTTACGCCCCTTTCGAGGAGCTGCCGGCGCAGACCCTCATTTGTCCCGGCGGCGTTTACCGTATCGCGCCATTCGCGGGCAATGGTGATAAACCTGGCCTGATCTGCAGGACGGTTATCGGTGTATTTCTTCTCCATGCATCCCGTTAAGGAAAAGAAGAGCAGGGCGATGATCAAATTTCTCATAGGTTGATTAAAATAGTGTGCATGTATGCACTTATAAAATTCTCAAAATGAACAAAAAGTATATAACCACAGCAAAACCTGTAATTAAAGCAATTGTTCCCCAGCGATAGCTTTCCCGGATGTTATACCACATTATCCAACTGCTTATACAGAGATAGATAAGGCCGATTGCAATCGCATCCATTGAAAATATCCATATCTTACTTATTAACCAGTTCGCTCCTAACGCCGGATTTTCCCTGTTAGCACCATTGAAAGTATGGAGTGTTTTAATTTTGCCCCAAAAATTGTATCTCATTTCATTCTGAACACAGATACCTTTATTTAGATCAACGTGTAAATTTCTGATGTGACCCGGGACGGATACACGAAAGTCCACACTATCCGGTGTCATTTTAAGATTACTTATCTCTCCTGATATATTAAGGTTAAACATGATCTTTTTTACTGTTTGTAAAGAATCAAGTCCTTTTGGAACAGAAATATTGGAAACTGTTTTAGTTTCCTTTTTTTGTTCCCAGAAACTTGCAAAATCCCAATTGCTATGGTTTAAGAGCAAGCCGGAAAAAGAAAAAAGCCAGATAAATAAGAGTAAAAATAAACCAATATGGATATGGAGACGGCGGTTCCAGTAAGCCAGATCTTTAAAAAATACTAAGTATTTCATCGATTTTATTTAAAAAGTAAAAATAAAAGGCAGGTAAATGATATTACTCCAAGTATGATAGCATATATCCCCATTGATCTTTCCGCTTTCAGAAAATACCATAAAAAAATTCCGCTTACTGAAAGAAATATTAACAGATATACAAATGTATCTGCCCAAAATGCCCAGTTTTTTATTAACTCAGAATTCCCCCTGATTTTCACATTATGCGGTCCGGGCATTTTATGGAGATAGCCTGTTGCACGTAATGAGCCTTCGTTTTGCCGCGTGATTAAAACTTCATTTGTATGCCTGTCTACTTTAACTATTGATCGTAGTCCAGGCAAGCTAACGGGGAAAGAAATCTGATCTGCATTTCTTTGAATATACTCTATCTCACCTTTGATCCCCAATTTTGCAATAATAAGCTTAGCAGTTTCAAGATCTGAAGTATCGTTAGGAATACTGTCTAAATGTGTTTGTGTATCAGGTAACACTCTTACAGGGGTGGCTTGCTTAAGGAACTCTGTATGGTTTAATACCAATACACTAATACTGAAGATAATGATAAGCGGACTTAGGAATAAACCAATATATAAATGCAATGTGCGAACATGGGGAAAATATTTTTTCATCAGAGGTAAATTTGTTTAATATTTAATAATCAACAATACAAACAGGTCAGATTTATAAATTTTCATAAGCATGCTCCCGTCTTCTTATACAACCTGTTATTTGGCCAGTTTCATTTGCAGGCTCTTAGTCCAGTGAAAAATCGGCCTTCAAAAAGTATTTCCGCTTTTATACTTTTAGTTCCAATCCACACCCAGCTCTTTGATTTTGTGGAGAGAGATACAAGTTCTACTGTAGCCTTCCCTTTTTTAAGACACCGTTAATTTAGACTTATTTCCCCGATTAACTTATTTGATTTAATAAAAAATTTTTGTTCACGGGCTATCATAGCAGGGAGTTTCCGTGGTGACACATTAATAAAATCGATTTATTTCTTAATCTTTCAGAGAATGGATTTGTTGTGCAGATCCATTTAGGGGGAATAATCAGATGCAACAACAGTATTCTTAAGTTAACCTATGGACAGCAGGCGGGGATAGTGCTCCAAGTATTTTTCAAGATTATTCAAATTAAAAAAGTAGGTGAGTCTTAAGATACAGGCAAACAGAAGCTGAAACGGCTTCCTTTACCTAATTCACTTTCAACGAAAATTTCACCGTTCTGTGCCTCAATAAAATCTTTGGAAATAGCCAGCCCTAAACCGGTTCCGGATTTTGTTGTACCCTCTGCAGGAACTTGATAATACCGCTCAAACAAACGTTTTTGATATTTGTATTCAATGCCGTTTCCAAAATCTTTTACAAAAAACTCAACTGTCTTATTTTTTTGATGGACCCCAATAATCACTTTTGATTTTTCAGAACTGTAACGCAAAGCATTGGATAAAAAATTCACAAGCACCCAGGCAGTTTTTTCCACATCAGCCTGTACGGTAGGCAAGCCGGTCTCAATCTCCAGATCCAAGGCTATACATTTTTGTTCCGCCTGAAAACTAACAGAATTAACTGCATAATTGACGATTTCGACAGGCTGTGCCTCAGCGAAATTCAATTGAATATTTCCCGTTTCTACCTGGGCCAGATCAAGCAATTCACATGTGATTTTTAAAAGCCGGCTCGCATCTTCACCGATATGCTTTGTTAATTGCCGCTGCTCCACGTTGAGTAAACCTATTTTTTCGTTTTCCAGCAATTTAGTACTCATCATTATTGAAGCGATTGGTGTCTTCAATTCATGTGAAATGGTGGCAATAAAATTGGTTTTAGCTTCGTTCAGTTCATGGAAGCTGGTGACGTTTTTCAAAACGATTACCTGGCCAATTACACGATCTTCGGATTTAACTTCGATCACATCTTTTGTAAAATAATTCTCTTTATCTTCTGCAAAGATCTTCAATTCTTTTTGAGGCCATATGGTCAACAGGGATCTTAGCAAATCATTATGGAGAGCCATGTCCGGAGCATACTTTCCTGTTAATTCCCGGGAGGGTATGCCTAATAATAAGCTGGCAACAGGGTTAGTGAATATGATCTGCTGTTTTTCATCGAGTCCCATAATGGCATCGCTCATTTGATCAATAATGGTTTCGATGCGGCTCTTTTCAAATAAGATTTTTGCCAGGTTACTGCTTTCATACTCATCCAGTCTCCGGGCCATCGTATTAAACGCGGTGGCGAGGTTCCCAAATTCATCGCTCGATTTGAACTCCAGGTGCTGTTTATAATTTTTATTGGCAATTGCCTGAATACCTTCTGTCAGATCCTGGATAGGATTGGCAATATAGCCCGGAAAATTGATCATGAAACTGAAACCAATAAGCAGGCATAAGGTGGCTATAAATATTAAGTAGATCGTTGCGCTTTTTACGGTAGAAAGCATGACTTTATTTTTATTGTAAATGGCTTGCATATTAGCCGCATCCACATTACTGATGGACTTTTTTATTTCAATTTTTGCCTCCGCTATTTGTTCTGTATTGGTGTTCTTATCTCTCAATAAATTCAACTGGTCCCTGATAATTCGGGTTTGTTCCGCTTCCCCAACTTCAGTAATATTTTCTTCCTGAGATTTCAGGTTACGTTCAATGGTTTTAATATCACCTGGATCAAGACGAAGGTGATTATTATCAATCACATTAGCTATATTATGTGTATACTGCAAGCTCTCATAATTATCCTTCAATACGGCACTCGCATCTCCCGATAGCCTGTTAAGGTAGTATGTCGCCAGGATGCACACAATCAGTGTCAAGCCGAATAATAAACCCACTCCCAACCGTAATTTTGATTTAATTTTCATATTCTCAGGGAAAAATCAAAGATATTCCAAAAGGGTTTATTGTTAAACACCTAAGCATTTCTATTAAAAACTGACAGCTACCGAACCTGTGATAGCAGTATTGTTAAAAACCAGGCTGCCCGAATGGTCAAAAATGGGGTTTTTGCTCCTGTAATTTTTTGCTTCGATCCTCACAAGTAAATTCCGTAGTAGTTGATAATCTATGTTCGTGGAAAAACCCCATAATTTAGTTCCTTTTAATGTCTGAGTGGAAATAATCACCCCCTTATCGTCCTGGTAATATTCTATTCGGGAAGCCAGGTTTATTTTATCCGATACCTTATAATTCAGAACAGCAACAGGTGAATACCAAATGTTGAAATCATGAGACCCACTGAACTTCTGTTCAGCGCCTAAATCAAATCCTATAATTAAACCTGCCTGCCTGCCTAATTTAAAAATACCATATAAATTATGAAAGTACCTGGTTTTTCGGACAGAATCTGCCTTGTCATTTCCAATAAAAGTACACCAGTTTAAGGTTATTTTTGCTGAGGGTTTATAGGTAATCTGGCTGCCGATAGATCTGGAATGGTTCCCATCAACCCGCCGGATTCGTTGCCAGCCATTTAATAGTAAAGCAGACGCAAGCAGTTTGCCATTTGTTGTAATGTAGGTTAACTTTGTAC
>CAYHRC010000085.1:0-5019 GCA_964358565.1 uncultured Sphingobacterium sp.
AGATGATTTATCTGCAACCCAGGCAAAAACCAAGTTCTTATCGATAGAACCTCTAATTGGTCCAGTTAAAACATTGAATCTTCAAAAAATAAATTGGGTAATTGTAGGTGGTGAATCGGGGCATAAAGCACGTCCCATTAAAAAGGAATGGATTGATTATGTGAAGCAAAATTGTGAGGCGAGACACATACCTTTTTTCTTTAAACAATGGGGTAAACCTAAGTTTAACGTTAATCCCTTAGACCCAACAATTGACGCAGAGCATCCTCACCATGCAAAAGGTGGATGTGAACTTGATGGAAGGGTTTACCGCCAGTTACCAGAAAAGGCTGCCTAACTTTGCCGAACCAATAAGAACACGATTGCTTAACGGGGGATCCTGAATCAAGTTCAGGATGACAGTAATGGGAATACTGAAACGAGTTCAGGAAAAGTTCAGGATGACAATTAGTATTAAACCACCTCCGCCTTCGGCACCTCCGCCGGCGGAGGACAGTCCGCCCCGACTCGTCCACCGAAAGGCAGAGGTGCTAAAGCTTAAATATTGTTCGGCTAACCTTTATTTCGACAATAATTCATCAAGGTTAGTATGAGCTGCTGTAAAGCCTTCCTTGAAGCCCATTTCAACAATCTTTTCAAGATCAGCCACGCTTGCGAACGTGATCTCGACCTCTACTTTGGTACCTGTTTCTGTTTGAGAAAATGTATTCTTCCAGTGCATACCCGGCAGATCCTTTGTTTGATTGCCGTTTTCATCGCAAAAGTAATCATCACCGGAAAAAGATCTATGTGTGTCGATTGTTTTAAAGTCGGCACGGGAGTAGGATTTTGTACCATCAGGTCCCTCCATGTAATAAAGCCAGAAACCACCTTCCCGGAAATCCATGGTTTTCGTATTTGCCTTCCAAGGTTTGGGTGCCCACCACTGATCTAATAAATCGCTTTCTGTCCAGGCTTTCCATACCTGATCAAGGGACGCATCAAATTCCCTTACAACTAAAAGCTTCCTGTTTTCCAAATCTTTAGAGATAATAGTCTCCATTGTTGCTGTTTTCATGATTTTTAGTTTTTAAATTTTCTAATACATTATCCAGTGTGCACATCGAGTTCGGTGGGCATCACGTTATAATCGCCCGTAATTACTACAGGTATATCCAGAGCCAGAAGGTCCTTAGCATGAAGCTTAAGACGTTCAAACCAAAGGAGCTTATAGTCGAATTTTTCATGCGGGGCCTTCAGCTCCTGCAGGCAAACTATATCGGGCTTGCCTTCTTCCAGCCAGCGAAGCAGCACCGGCAAGCGTCCGTTGACCCCGTTAACATTGTAGGTAGCGATTTTCATGATAAAAACAGGTTCATAATTCAAAGCAATATAAAAGGATTTTGGTTCACAAAAACCTGCTGCTTATGGAACAATCTAAAGCTCCCTGATCTTAATACTCCTGAACGATACCTCATCACCATGGTCCTGAAGCAATATCCGTCCTTTTGGCGACAGGCCGAAGCCGGGCAAGTCCTTATACTTGCTTTTCGCTATCAATGCCTTGAATTCAGGAGAACCACGCTTATATTCGACCACTTTATAGCCGTTTAACCAATGTTCTACCCTGTTATCAGGAAAGACTTTGATGATGCCCTGGTTCCATACCCCTATCTTCCTGAGCAGGGATGATGGCATCTTTTCCGGACTGATAAGATCGTAAAGTCCGCTTAAGGTCCGGTTACCATTAATACCCATTTTCGCATCCGGATGCGTTGCATCATCCAGCACCTGGTATTCCAGTCCGAGGGCAGCACCCTTTTGATCCGTTACAACATATTTAACCCCGCTGTTGGCCCCTTCTGTCAGTTTAAAATCGAACTTCAATTCAAAAGCGCCGTACTCCTTTTCTGTCACTATATCGCCGCCCTGTGGTGAGGCCGGGGGGTCTTTTACTACACTGATTTCGCCATTTTTCATCTCCCATCCTTTTTCAGGGAACTTATCCTTTGAAGCGCTTTTCCATCCTTTGCTTGTTTTCCCATCCCACAAGAGGCTAAAACCCTGTTTTTTCTCCTGAGCGGAGAGATCATTGGCGATGGTATTAACTGCGTATATATTGGACAAAGGCAAAGGCTTTAGATTGCTGGTCTGGATCCTGATATTCCGCCAGCGGATCTGGTGCCCTGGCTCTCCGGATTTCGATATGGCATGCACCTGCAAGGCGATAAATCCTTTAGCGGTTTCTGCATCGCTTATATACGCTGTTGGGATGCCATTGATCCAGGTCCGTATTGTATTTCCTATGCTTTCAATGCGGTATTTATTCCATTGATTATTTTTAAAAGCCTTTTTACCTTCCGGATTAAGCTCCAACGGGTATAACCAGCCTCTCCTGCCCTCATCATAGATCCCGCCGCTCCATCGCCGGTCTGAAGGATCTACTTCCACCTGATACCCATGCACACGTCCATCCTGATAATCCGCTTTGCTAAGGCTGCGGATCTGGATCCCCGAATTCATCGAAGGATGTACCAGCAATTCCAGTTCAAGTATAAAATCACCGTATTCCTTTTCGGTGGCAAGGAATGAATTTTTAGGCTCATTGGCTACCGTAGTTCCAATTATTTCATTGTCCTTTACTTCGTATTTTGCCTTACCGTTTAACTGTTTCCAGCCGCTGAGATCTTTTCCATTGAACAGATCTTCCCATTGTTCATTATTCTTCTGCTGTGCAGCAGCATCAAGACCCGTGAGCAGAGAAAGTAAAACAATAGCTATTTTAAGGTTCATATCTTTTTATTTTTAATAAATGTACTAATTCCGCCTTTTGATTTTTTTCATCTGAATATAATTTATTTTTAAAGTCCCGCATGTGCGGGATTGCATGAGCTTTTCTCATTTCATTGTGTGAGCGGTAAGCTCATGCAGGTATAAGCTCCTTCTTTTTGGAATAAATGCTAATTTCGGCTCATAAAAAGTACAAACAATGTTAAGGCTTATTCTCTTTTCTGCACTATTATTTCTTCTCTCCTGCACTGCATCCGGACAGAATGTTAATTCCAAACCATCTGCAGGATCAGACTTAAAAGTAATGACTTATAATATACATGCAGGCAATCCACCCTCAAAACCGAAGGTAATTGACATTGATGCTATTATAAACGCAATTAAAGCTCAGAAGCCGGATCTTGTGGCTTTGCAGGAAGTGGATGTAAATACAGCACGTTCGGGAAAGATAAATGAAGCAGAGATCATAGCCAGAAAGCTGGGAATGAATTTCTTCTTTGCAAAAGCTATTGATCATGACGGAGGCGATTATGGCATCGCTATCCTGTCTAAACATCCGCTTAGCGAAACGAAAATTCATCGTTTAACAACTGTGGCGGGTACCGGTGGTGAGCCCAGGGTATTGGCAACAGCCAAAATCCATTTAAAGAATGGAAAATTCCTTCGCTTTGGAAGCACCCACCTGGATGCGCAAGATAAAGCCGTAAACCGCCTGGTACAGATCAAAGAAATTAATCAGATAGCCTCCAAAGAAAGCTTGCCCTTTATCATCGCCGGAGATTTAAATGCGGAAACAGAATCTGAGGTAATCCAAAATCTCGACAAAGTGTTTACAAGGACTTGCCAGAACTGCGGACCAACCTTTCCTGTTATAAGTCCTGAAAAAACCATTGACTTCATCGCATTCAGGCCTGCCGGTGCATTTAAGGTCATCTCTCATACAGTTGTGCAGGAACATTATGCCTCAGATCATTTACCTGTACTAGCATTGTTGCAATACGATTTTTAAGCACGGATTACTTTCTGGTCTTTTAGTTTTAGCTTTACTCTAAAATAAATATCATGACGCCACACTATATTCCAATGCCTTTAAACATCATTAACTTAAAAAATATTTTATTATCTATAATATCAATTTTACTCTTTACAAGCAATAATTTAAGCGCTCAAACATCATCCCCATTCAGTGGTTTAGAACATCTTTTTACAAAGCCAAAATCTTATATCCTCTATCATGCTGAAAGTCCCTTAAAAATCGACGGGGAGCTGGATGAAAAAGCATGGACTGCCGCTCCATGGTCCGAATATTTCGGAGATATTGAAGGTGATATCAGACCGGCCCCGGCACACAAAACGAGAGTAAAGATGCTCTGGGATGACAAGTACATGTATATAGCGGCGCAGATGGAAGAACCCCATATCTGGGCAAATAAAAGGCCGGAACAGGATAAGATCTTCAGGGATAATGTCTTCAAGATCTTTATTGATCCGGATAACAGCATGAATGATGATTTCGAAATGCAGATCAATCCTCAGAATAATATGCTCTTCCTGATCATGAATAAGCCATACAGGGATGGCGGAATCCCGGTTACCGGGTGGGTGCCAATAGGTCTGCAGTCAGCCGTTAAAATAAATGGAACAATTAATAATTCTTCCGATACAGATTCAGACTGGATAGCAGAAATTGCCATTCCTCTTGCATCCCTGAATTTCAATCCCAGAGATGCAAAGCAAAAGGAAGGCTTGCGTTTAAACTTCTTAAGGACAGGTTTTGACTTTACTGTCAAAGACGGCATTTATTCCAAAGCTCTGGATAGCGCCGGAAAAGCTTTTCCACCTCATTATGCGAGCTGGAGTTCCCAGGGCCTGATCAATATGCATTATCCGGAAAGATGGGGATATACCGTATTTTCAGGCAATTCACCTGAAAATAAGACGGCTGAATTTATTTTGCCCTATTCCGAAAAACAAAGGGCTTATTTATGGCTGGCATATTACCGTCAGAAAGACTGGCAGAAAAAGAATAAAACTTATGCCGGCAGCCTGCAGCAATTAAATATTCCAGAAAACGACATTATCATTGACGGCAGGAAAAACCAGCTGAAACAGGAAGCTACAGACAGACAATTTCTTGTCACGATAAGTGATGAGGACGGGAAGAGTTCCCAGACAATTAATCAGGACGGGGCTATTGTGAGCGGAAATCGGTGACCGGAGGTCTGAGGTCTGAAGTCGGAGGTCTGAAGC